>JBEBXF010000045.1:0-12894 GCA_040391725.1 Eoetvoesiella caeni
TGTCATTCAACGAGCCCGCAACGGACCCAACCGAAAAACCTGAGGCAGGCGGCGACGCCGAAAACTCGGCGCGCACCGCCTACGAAAGCGAGCGGCTGGCATTGGCCATCGAGGGCAGCGGCACCGGCATCTGGGATCGCAACGTCCAGACGGATGAAATCTATTATTCACCCGACTGGAAGGCCATGCTGGGATTCAAGGACGACGAGGTCAGCGGGCGCATGGCTGAAAGCTATGCGCGGGTTCATCCCGACGACATCGCCTACGTCAAAAGAACCATACAGGATCACTTCGACAGCAAGACGCCGTACTACGAGGTGGAGCATCGCCTGCGGTGCAAGGACGGCAGCTATAAATGGGTGTGCAGCCGCGGCAAGGTGGTCAGCCGCGACAGTCAGGGCAATCCGTTGCGCATGGTCGGAACGACGACCGACGTGACCTCCATGCACGAGATCTCCGAGCAATTGCACAACACGGTTCAATTGCTTACCAGCCTTACCAACGAAGTGCCGGGGCTGGTGTTCCAGTATCGCCTGCAGCCGGATGGCAGGGGGCGTTTTTCTTATGCCAGCGCCGGCATCGAAGATATCTACGAGTTGTCTCCGTTCGATGTGGCGGGCAGCGCGGCGGTGCTGGATCGCCTTATCCATCCCGAAGACCTGTACGCCTATCATGCCTCCTTGCGTACGTCCGCGGCGTGCCTGGCGCCCTGGCATTGCGAGTATCGCGTCATTCTGCCGCGCCAGGGGCTGCGCTGGCGCCAGGGGGATGCAAAGCCCCAGCGGCTGGACGACGGCAGCACGCTGTGGCATGGCTTCATTACCGACATTACCGCCCGCAAGAACATCGAAGCCGAGCTGCATAAATTCGCCACCACCGACTTCCTGACGCAGCTGGCCAACCGCCGGCATTTCATGGTGCAGGTCGAGGCTGAGCTGGCGCGGCTCAGGCACGACAAATCCAGGCCGGCCGCAATCCTCATGATGGATCTCGATCATTTCAAGGCCATCAACGACAAGTGGGGGCATGCGTTCGGAGACAGGGCGTTGCGGCATTTCTCGGCGGTTCTAAGCAACCACCTGCGCGAGACCGATGTGGCGGGCCGGGTTGGCGGCGAAGAATTTGCCGTCATGCTGCGCGGCGCGGGTTTCACCCAGGCCGAGAGCTTTGCGCGGCGTTTGCAGCGCCACCTGCGTGAATCGCCCCTGATCGAAGACGAGCTGCATGTGGACATGACGGTAAGCGTCGGGATTTCGGTCATGAGCCCCGAGGACGCCACCGCCGACGACTCCATTTTCCGTAGCGACAGAGCGCTGTACCAGGCTAAAAACGGCGGGCGCGACCGGATCGAGCGCGCCTGAACGTCCGGCGGCGCGATGCCGCTGGACAATTCGATCTTCTTTTCTTCCCAACCCGAGAACCTCCAGGCTTGCCGAATGCGCAAGCTGCGGCGCCTGGCATGCAGGCGCCCGGCTGGACTCGTCTGAACTGGACCGGGCTGGGTCGGTCGAGCCGTCTTGAACTTTTTCTTGACTTCCTGAAATAAAGTCTATATCTTACGATATATCGTAAAACATATCTTAAGATGAAGAAGAGAAAATGCGCATGCAAGACAACTCATTTCCCCATCGGGGGCGCGGCCAGGCCCTCGCGTCTGGAAAAATCGCGGCGGGGCAAGGGCGCGGCGGCCGTTCGCCGGATGACTGGGACGGCATGGGCGGCGGTGGCGGGCGGTTTACGCGCGGCCGCAAGTTCGGCGCGGACGACTTGCAGCTCATGCTGCTGGCCCTGCTGAAAGAACGCCCGGGCCACGGCTACGAGTTCATCAAGGAGCTGCAGTCCAGCTCCAACGGTTTTTACAGCCCCAGTCCGGGCATGGTGTATCCTGCACTGACCTACCTTGAAGAGTTGGGCTATGTCACTGTCGAGGCCCATGGAAACCGCAAGCTGTATCACTTGGCCGAGCCCGGTCGTCTATACCTGGATGCCAACCGGGATCGCGCGGAATTGCTGTTCGCGGGCCTGAAGCATGCGGCGCGCAAGATGGCGTGGGTGAAGCAGGCATGGAATAACGAATCCGACCCGGATGCGCTGGATGCCACGGGCTGGCTGCCCGAATTCGTCGAGGCGCGGCGCGCCATGAAAGCCGCGTTGCTGCGGCGCACCGACGCCCCCCCCGAGGAACAGCGCCGGATTACTGTGATTTTAAAGCGGGCCACCTGTGAAATATTGGGTGAAGAAGCTTCGCCCGCAGACCAGGCTTAGGAGCAAATGAATGACGACCTCAATTAAACAAACCCGGCTCGAAGTGGAAAAAGTGCGGCATCCGCTCAAGTCGCGGCTTCTGCAGGTACAGCGCAAAGTACAACTTACGCCGTATCTTACGCGCATTACCCTGGGCGGCGACGATCTGTCGGGCTTCGTGTCGGCGTCGTTCGACGACCATGTAAAAATATTCCTGCCGCCGGCTCCCGGCGAAAAGCCGGTCATGGCGGTGTCGGGCCCGCAAGGCCCCGTGTTTCCCGAAGGGCAGCCCAAGCCCATAGCGCGCGATTACACGCCGCGCCGCTACGATCCGGCGGCCAACGAGCTGGACATCGACTTCGTGTTGCACGGCCATGGTCCGGCGGCGGCCTGGGCCGCTCAGGCCACCGAAGGGCAATACCTGGGAATAGGCGGGCCGCGCGGTTCTTTTGTCATCCCCGTGGATTTCGATTGGCATCTGCTCATTGGCGATGAAACCGCCATGCCGGCCATTGGACGCAGGCTTGCCGAACTGCCCCGGGGCAAGCGGGTTCTGGCCATTATCGAAACCGAGCATCCCAATGCCCATATCAAGTTCGATACCCGCGCCGACCTCACTCTGCAGTGGGTGCAGGGCGTGGCGGGGCAGGCCGACGGCCTGAGCCCCCTGGAACGCGTGGTGCACCGGTTGCAGTTGCCCGACGGTGACGGCTACGTCTGGGCCGCGGGCGAATACTTGTCCATACACGGCATACGCCAGCATCTGGTCAACGAACGCGGGCTGGACAAATCCCGCATCCGCGCCGCCAGCTATTGGCGCCGCAGCGCGGGTAAATCGCACGAAGTCTTCGACGATTGAATGGCCGGTTCCTTTACTGTTTACGTACCGAGGCCACATCGGCGGGTTGTATGTCGGCCTTCAAGCCGCCGAAGCTGACGCGTAGATAGTTCGCCAGATCGGCGGCTTGCTGATCGCTCAGTTTCGCGGCAAAGCCCGGCATGGTCTGGCGGCTTTGATGATCGGGAAACTGCTTGGCGGCCACTCCCTCCAGAATGACCTGGAGCAAGTTGTGCGATTGCTCGTTGCGCACCGTGGAATTGCCGTTCAATGCGACCGTGACATTGGGCTTGCCCTGGCCGTTGGCGGAATGGCAGCCGGCACACAAGGCCAGATACAAGGGCCTGCCGACGGCAATGACTTTCTCGGTTCCGGGGGCCGGGCCGGCCGATTGCCCGGGCAGGGCGGCCGGGGATAACGGCGCGTCGCCCGTCAGATAGCGAACCAATGCCTTGTTGTCGGCTTCCGTCAGGTGCTGCGTGCTGTAATGCACGACATCATGCATCTCGCCGTAAGCTGACCCTTGCGGAGCAAGGCCAAACGCCAGGAAATGCTGCAGATCGGCCGTGTTCCAGCCTCGGGCGGCCAGTTGCCCAGGGGTGATGCCCACAGCGTGAATATCGCCCAGGTCGCCGCCTTGCAGGGTTTTGCTCAGGGTCAATTGTCCCAGCGCTCCGCGCGGCGTATGGCATTCGGTACAGTGGCCCAGCCCATTGGCCAGGTATTTCCCGCGTACCCATTCGTCGGAACTGCCGCTCGATGCATCGGGAAGGGAGTTGCGCAGGAACAGGAAATTCCAGCCGCGCAACAGCGCGCGTATATTGAAGGGGAAGGGAACGTCATTGGCTTTGTTGGCAACAGGAACCGGCTGAATGCTGCGCAAGTAGGCGAAGATCGCATCGCTGTCCGCCCGGCTTACGCTGCGGTAGCTGGTGTAGGGCATGGCCGGATAAACGGGGTGCCTGGGTGCGATGCCGTCATGCAATACCCTGTAGAAATCGGCCGAGCTCCAGGAGCCGATGCCATGCTTTTTGTCGGGCGTGATGTTCGACCCGTATATGGTGCCGAACGGTGTGGCAATGGGCACCCCGCCAGCAAAGGGGGCTCCGTCCTTGCTGGTGTGGCAGGCTGTGCAGTCGGCGGCCATGGCCAGGTATTTGCCGCGCGCGATCAATTGAGCCGGGATCGGAGTGTCGGCCTGATCGATTGCCGCGGTCTTGTAGCTGGGGTCCAGCACGCCCGACAGCACTATGCCAGCGCCGGCCACGATGATCACGGCAACTCCCCATGCCAGAGTCTTAGCTTTCATGCGGCCTCTCCTTGGTCAGGCCCGGCGTGCTCAATATGACTTCCTTGACGGCCTGGTAATAGCGCACATAGCCGGTGCAGCGGCAAAGATGATCGTTGAGCGCGTCGGTCACCACGGTTTCCACGTCGGCTTTGTCGATGGGCTGCCGCTTGAGTTTTTCGACGAGCACCGTCGCGGCATTGACGAAGCCCGGCGTACAGTAGCCGCACTGGAAGCTGTAGAAATCCAGGAATTTCTGCTGGATGGGCGACAGTTCCTTGATGTTGCCCGATTCGTCCCGAACCGCATGGCCCTCGATGGTGCGCAATTTGCGGCCGGCAAAATAGCCCACCCCGGTAATACAGGTGCGGATTTCCTCGCTGGTGCCGTCGTCGTGGTCCAGGATGACCACGCAAGCGCGGCAGACTCCCTGCCCGCATCCCAATCGCGTGCCTGTCAGATTGGCGTACTCATGCAGGAAATCGAGCATCATCAGGCTTTCCGGGACATCGAATGGCCCGATTGGAACACCATTGATCGTCATGGATACGGACGTTGTCGTCAGACTCATGCCAGTGCCTCCTGGATTTTTTCTGGGGTGACGGGCAGTGTGTAAAAACGCTTTCCCGTGGCATGTGCGATGCCGTTGACGATAGCCGCCGCAATGGGGATCATGACGACCTCACCCATGCCTTTCGGGGGATCGCTCTCGGACAAGGGCGGTAGTACCTCGGAGGTTTGAGCCCACACGGCCACTTCCTTGGAGCGCGGAAGGTGGTAGCGGTTGAAATTCCAGGTGCCGTTGCCCGGCCCCTGCTCGTACAAAGGTAGATATTCGTACAAGGCATGGCCTATGCCCATGGCTATGCCACCTTGTATTTGGCCCGACACCAATTCGGGCGATATTTGATTGCCGCACTCCAGGACGGAATGATGGTTGAGCAGCTCGACCTGACCGCTGCCCCGATTTACGGCGACCTCGGCCACGGTGGCCATGGCCGAGTAATACGTGACGCCGGCGTTGTTGCGTTGTACGGGAGGGTAATAAACGGCGCTGCGGTTGACCACGCTGTATTGTCCCGGCGTCGTGCTGACCGTGGATATGGCCGGCCCGGCCCCCGAATCCGCAGCGTGCAGGGCCGTGGCATTGTCCGGGCCGTTCGGCGGGGCGGGGGGCGGTACGGTACCCGACCCTTTTGCGCCGTGGCACAAGGCCAGGGCATCCAGCGGCAAGCGCTCTGTTTTGCCATCGATGTTGAACTCGGCTTCGGCCCATTGCCAGCGGTTGAAGGCGTGCACCACCGCGCCCACGACCAGCCCGAGTTCGTGGGCTTTTCGGGCCAGCTGGGCAAGGCTGAGGCCCTGCATGCCAGCGGCGGTAAGCAGTCCGTTTTCCCAATGCGCGTCTTCGATCCGGATGGTATAGGGAGCAGCTTGGCCGCCGCCGATATTGCTGCCCCAGATGGCCATGGCCGCGGGCCACAAGCCGTGCCGGAACACCAGGCGGCTCGCCTCGCTCGTGGTGTGCGTGTAGTAGTACGCCGAGTTCGACGCGCTGGCGGGCGATGCATAGGCCGGTGTCCACAGGGGGTTGGCCGCCAGCTTGTCCTGGTCTTCCTGGCTGGTTAAATAGGGGTCGCCGCTGGTAACGATGGGCAGGTCGGGCCAGTCGGTGATTGCATAGCCGACGTCGGTGGCCGGCGAGCCCAGCCATTTTGCACAGGCGATGGCTTGGGACGTGCTCATGCCGGTGCCGATCTCGGTGCCGGTGTGGCGCAGCAGGATCTTCCCCTCGGGCGATATCTCGACCTTGGCCAGCGACGATTCCGCGCCGGTGCCGAAATCCTTTTGCACGCAGGCAAAACCCACGCCATACATTTTTCCCGGATTCTGTGCTTCGAATTCGGCCTTGCGCTTTGCGCGCTGGGCCCAGATGGGGTGCTGCCTGGCTTTCTCGATGACTTCGTCGGCCCGCACCGCGCCTGCCGGAATGGCGCCCTGGGTGTTCTTCATTCCGGTTTTCAGGACATTTTTAAGGCGGAATTCGGTAGGGTCGATATTGAGCTGCTGCGCCAGCTCGTCGACCAGCAGTTCCATCGATGCCATGGATTGCAGGGTGCCGTAGCCGCGCGCCGAGCCGGCATCCACCGCGCGTGTGGCATCGGCCCGGGCGGTCAGGTCGGACTTTGGAACGTAATAGATGGTTTGCGCGGCGGTGGCTCCCACCATGGCCACCGATGGCGAGAAGTTGCAGCGTCCGCCGCCGTTGGCGACCAGGTCGCCAGCGAGCGATTGGATGAGGCCCGTCTTGCGGTCGATGGCGATTTTGTAATCGATGTCGAACGCGTGCCGCTTGAGGGAAGTCTGGAATTGTTCGTATCGGTCGTTGGCGATGCGCACGGGCCGGTTGTCGCCGTACAGGGCGCAGGCTATGCCGTAGAAGGGCATGTTGGCGTGGTCCTTGGAACCGTAGCCAACGGTATAACAGGGATGGAGAATGAGCTTTTTGACGGCGAATTTTGTTTTCGCCAGCATGGTGGCCGCCGTCTCGGCGACTTCGCTGGGCGATTGCGTGGGTACGACCATATGCATGGTTTGTCCGGCGGCGTCGTACCAGCAATTGGCGTTGTCCGGTTCCATGGCGGCGGTATCCACGGATTGAGTCTGGTATTTGCGTTCCAACACCAACCAGTCTTCGGGCGGGCTTTCCAGTTGCTTGCGCAATTGGCCGGCGTGGAACATGCCTGCTTCGCCCAGAGTGCCGTGGTCTTTGCCATCGGGCCAGACAGGCAGGTGCTTGCGCATCTGGCTGGGGAAGACGGGGGCGTCCTGGAGGCTGGAAAATACGTCTTTGTCGAAAGGGGTTTCGCCGCCTATGCGCACGTAGCGGAACGTGCCCCACGGGTCGCGCTCGAGCGGGCCCGTTTGGGCGCCGTACTTGATGAGGTCGGTCTGGAACTGGAGCGTGTTCTTCGCCAGGCGAAAACGCGCAAAATCATGGAAGATGAGGATCGCGACCGCGTGCCCCAGGTAGGCCGGCGTCTTGCCCGTTGGCAGCAGCATGTCTTCGCCATAAAAGTCGGTGAAGGCCACGCCGTCGCGCTGAAGATCGTCGGCGGTCACCACCCGGTCGGGCGCCAGCTGTTTGCCCAGGCGTGCCAGGTCGAAGCCTTCGTACAGCGCATCGGCGCGCGTGGCGCGCAGTATCAGAGCGTGGCTTTGACGATCGGGCCAATGCGGAAGGTCGCGGGCGCGGATGTCGCGCGCAAAAATCTTCGAGCCCGTGACCTTGCTGATGCCGTCGACGCGGAATTGCGCTTTGGCGTGCGCCGGGTCCCAGGAAACGGGGGTGAGGTGCTTTTGGTCGAACAGGGCCGCGTAGGCTGGAGACGCAAAGGGCGCGATATAAGCCGTAATGCCCGCGATGGTTGTCGCTTTAAGAAACTGGCGGCGCGAGAGACTGGGGGTGTCCATAGTTCCTTCCTGGCGTGGCATGGCGGCAACCCTTGTAAACAGGAAGGCGCCAGCACTGTTGTTGAAGCTACCGTACTCTTGCTGGATTCCGATTCAGGTTCCAAGCATACGCCGATCGCGGCGCTGTAGCTACCTGGACAACGACGGGGTCGGCGCGACAGCCATGGCGGGCCGTCAGGCTTCAAGCGCGGCTTCGACCGCGGCGTCGTCGAAGAAGTGGATGCGGTTCTTGCCGGTGCGCTTGGCGTGGTACATGGCGATATCCGCCTGGGACAGCAGTTTGGAGCTGCTGTCGGAGGGGTTTCGGGAAACCGTTATCCCTATCGAGGCGCTTAACGTGAATGTGTGGCTGTTTATCGTGAAAGGCTCCTGGACGACTTCCAGGAGGCGCATTGCCGCGCAGGCAGCATCCTCGCGGGCGTTTTCTATGTTGGCCAGCAGGATGACGAACTCGTCTCCGCCCAGGCGGGCGACCGTATCGGCCGGCCTGGACTCTTCCCGGAAAAGAGCGGCCAGGCGAGTGAGAACGCCGTCGCCCACTTCATGGCCGTGAATGTCATTGATGTGCTTGAATCCGTCCAGATCGCAAAAGAACAAGGCGAACGGTTTGCCTCCGCGCTCCAGTTCGCCCAATGCCTTTTGTATGCGCTGTTCCAGCATGGCTCTGTTGCACAGGCCAGTCAGCGGGTCGTGATGCGCCAGGAACGACAGGCGGGTTTCGCTGGCCCGAAGCTCGGATTCCTTTTCGCGCAAACGAGTGACCATGTAATTGAAGCCCTGTATGAAACTGCCTATCTCGTCTTTTTGCGGGCCCGCCAGCGGCAGCAGCTCGCGTTTTCCGTCGGCGATTTCCCGCATGGCCTTGGTGGTGCTGGTAACCGGGTACAGCAGGCGTGAAACAATGAAAAAGATCGCCGTCAAGAGAAGTATGGCGCCAAGCACGCTGCCCTGCAGGGCGGCGTTTTTCAGGCTATGGACGGGTTGAAGAGCTTCGGCGGTCAGCATGTGCGCCACGACGAACCAATCGCTGCCCGGAACGGAGGCAATGGCTTCCAGCTCTTCTTCGCCTTTTGCATTGATCGCCACGCCGGCTCCCCGGTAGCCCGCAACGGCGCGGTCGTGCAGCGGGTTGGCGCCTGGAGCGGGGGTGGGCCTGAGCACCATGGCCGGATCGCTGGAGCCGATGTACTGATGGATGCCGGGCGAAACCAGCAGCAATCCGCCGGTCTTGCCGATGGGGTTTTTGGGAGCGTTTTGCTGCGAACCCAGCGATGGCAGAGAGAACACGCCGGCCAGTATGGCTACGACATGCCGCGAGGCGTCCCGCACCGGGCTTGCAATGATCATGTTTGAGCCGACAAGCGCAGGTTCGTATTCCAGCGTGCCCCGTGCCGGTCGTTCCGGATTCATGGCTTGTTGAAACCAGGCGTCTTTGGCAAATGAGCGCGAGCCGAATGTCGGACTCAAGGGCATGCTGTGCTGCTTTATGTCGCCGCCAAGGTCGAGCAGCAGCAGGTTGTCGGCAGCGCGCAAACCGGCATTATGGCTATTGGAGACCCAGTCGGCGAATCGGTCGGGTTTCAGCAAGGCATCGGGCGGCATGGTTTGGGCCAGATGCTCGACGAGCTGGCGGCGCATGTCCAGCCGCTGCCCGACGTCGCGGGCGACATACGAGGCGAATGCCAGTTGCTGGGTCGAGACCAGATCCTGGATCTGCTGCTGCGTGTAGGGAAGAATGATGGCGAAGCGCAGCACCGCGCTGGCCGCCAGTGCAATACACCCGATCAGAATGAGACGAAATTTCAGAGTCTGAAAGACCATGATCTGTGGCTGCGCCGGTCGTCAACAGAAATGTTTTATTCTTGGCATGTCATACGGCCAGATGTAACCGAGGGAGCGTCCGTCATCGTTGCTACAGAGTGTAAAAGTAAACTGTATTCAACGCTATGGCGTCAAGAACTTTTTGGATTGAAGCCGCCGCGATCCGCCGATTAGGTATTATGCTTGAGTCAAAGAGCCGTAATACCAGGAGCAACCATGTCCGATCCTTCCCTTTCGCCCACAATCCTCATCGACAGTGACAACCCCGATGTCATTGCCTTTGCGCGGCAGCACGACTCCGGCGGCACGCAGCGCGAGCGCGCCGTGGCGCTGTATTACGCGGTGCGGGATGGCTTTCGTTACGATCCGTATCAAATCGATTTTTCCGTCGAGGGCATGAAAGCCAGCGGCGTTCTCAGCAAGAAATACGGCTGGTGCGTGCCGAAAGCCGCCTTGCTGGCCGCTGTTTGCCGGGCGGTGGGAATCCCCGCGAAAGTGGGCTACGCCGATGTGCGCAACCACATGAGCACCGAGCGCATGCGCCAGATGATGAAGACCGACGTGTACATGTGGCACGGCTACACCGACATCCTGTTGGATGGCGTATGGCGCAAGGCCACGCCGGCTTTCAATATCGAGCTGTGCGACCGCTTCGGCCTGTTGCCGCTGGAGTTCGATGGCCGCGAGGATTCCATCTATCATCCCTACGACAAATCGGGCAACCGGCATATGGAATACGTGCGCCAGCGCGGCAGCTTTTACGATATGCCGCTCGACGAAATGCTGGCCGATTTTAAAAAATACTACCCGTTCTGGGTGGATCAGTCGTCGGCCATCCATACGGCTGACTTCATGCAGGATGTCGCGCGCGAGCAGGACACCAGCGCCTGTTAACGTTAATGGGGTGCTGCCCGGACTCTAGCCGAACCTGAAGCTGGATGCCGTGATGTTGGCGAATGTGCCGGTGTCATGGTACACACAGACCGCCGGGTCGTCTTCGGCGGCGCCCGCGGCAACCATCAGTGGAATGAGGTGGTCTTCGCGCGGATGCGCGCGCCGCGCGGCGGGTGCGCTTTCCCAGTTTTCAAGCTGTTGCAGGCGCTGTTCGACGGGGCCTTGCACGATGGCCTGCTGCAGCCAGGCATCGAACTGGGCCGAGGGTACGGCCCCCGTGCTGCGGATTTCCCGCAGGTTGTGATAGCTCAGGCCGCTGCCGATAATAAGAACGCCTTCGTCGCGCAGCGGGGTCAGGGCGCGTCCCAGCGCAATATGCAATTGCGGGCTGAAGTGGGTTTCGATGGATAGCTGGACAAGGGGTATGTCGGCGTCCGGGTACATGACCGCCATGGGAACGAAGGCCCCGTGATCGAATCCGCGTTGCGCATCGAGCGCATAGGGCAGGCCGGCTTCCTGCAGCAGTTGCGCCGTGCGTTCGGTCAGGGTGGCGCTGCCAGGCGCCGGGTATTGGATCGTGTAGGTGTGCTCGGGAAAGCCGTAGTAGTCGTACAGCATGGGCGGCTTGGGGTTGGACATGAGCAGGAACCCGCCGTTGGCTTCCCAGTGTGCGGAAACCATGAGTACGGCGGTGGGCTTGCGGTTCAGTTGCCCGGGTATTTCCTGCAGCGAGCGGGTCAGCACAGCATACATTTGCTGCGCTTCAGGCATGTAGGGCCACGGCCCTCCCCCGTGGGAAATAAAATAGACGGGCATTTTCATGGTGGGCCTTGTTGCTGCGTAACTCGTTGCGTAATTTCAAAGGCGCCCGGTCGCGAAGGCCGGGCGCGGGTGACTTAGTGTTAGGCGGCTTTGCCGCGGCTGCCGTCCAGGCTCCAGGAACCTGGGCCGGCGAAGATGATGTAGAACATGATGAAGCACAGCAGGATGGCGGTTTCGCCGCCGTTGAGGATGGGCAGGAAGAAGATGCCGCTGGGCGCCACGTGGCCGACGAAGTAGGCCGCGGCGCCGAAGCCCGATCCGATGAACGCGGCGGGGCGGGTGAACAGGCCGATGATGAGCAGCACGCCGACGATCAGTTCGATGATGCCGGCCACGCCCAGCAGCGAGAACACGGGCAGGTTGTCGAACATGGCGATGTGCGGAACGTGGAAGAGCTTGGCCAGGCCGTGCCACAGCAGCACATAGCCGGTGACGATGCGCAGGATGGCAAGTATGCGGGGTGTCCAGGTGGTGCAGGCGTTGTTCATGGTTGTCCTCTCGAGTTGTGAAACATATGGTGCGAAACCAAGCCAGGGCGATGCATAAACAGGATGACGAGGCAGTGCGCGGAGCCGGAACAGGCTGCCGATGCGCATTAATTGACCTGGTGCCAAAAGTGTATCGGAGTTTTGGGCGAAAATATATGTATTGTCGGAGTTTGTCGCAGACGGGCTTGCCATGCGTGGCGGCCATGGGCGGTTATGTCCGATAATATGGTTTTTCCACCCCGAATCAATGAGTTCTCATATGGCCGCATCCACCTCTACCCGCACCGATTTCGTCCGTTTCGCCCTGGAGCAAGGAGTTTTGCGCTTTGGCCAGTTCAAGGTGAAGTCGGGGCGCATCAGCCCCTACTTTTTTAATGCGGGGCTGTTCAATAAAGGGGTGTCGGTGGGGCGTCTGGCAAAGTTCTATGCGCAGGCTCTGGTGGATTCGGGCATCGAGTTCGACATGCTGTTCGGGCCCGCCTACAAGGGCATTCCTCTGGCCACGGCAACCGCCGTGGCGCTGGGCGAGCAAGAGGCCATGCGGGGGCGCGACATTCCTTTTGCGTTCAACCGCAAAGAGGCCAAGGATCATGGCGAGGGCGGGGTGCTGGTGGGGGCGCCGCTGGAAGGGCGGGTGGTCATCATCGACGACGTGATTACCGCCGGGACTTCGGTGCGCGAGTCGGTTGAAATCATCCGGCAGTCCAAGGCGACGCCGGCGGCGGTGCTTATTGCGCTGGACCGCATGGAGCGCGCGGGCGCGGACGATGCGTTGTCCAGGCATTCGGCGGTGCAGGATGTGGCGGCGACCTACGGGATACCGGTGGTGTGCATTGCGTCGCTGAGCGACATCATGGCGCTGCTGGACGACGACGTTCATCTTGCCGAGCATCGGGAGGCTGTGGCGGCTTATCGGAACAAGTACGGGGTGTCTGAGTAGTCTTTTTTGAGCCGGCCAAAGTAAAAAAGAGTCTTCCGGAAGGCGCTTTTTATCATTGTTTTGGTGTTCTTGAGTGTTTTGTTTT
>JBEBXF010000046.1:0-12856 GCA_040391725.1 Eoetvoesiella caeni
TCGCGAAAGAACCCATTTCCATGGAAACGCCCATCGGCGACGATGACGATTCCCACTTGGGCGATTTCATCGAAGATACCGGCACGTTGTCGCCGTCCGAATGGGCCTTGCACGGCTCCATGCGCGATGTGGTCAAAGAGGTTCTCGATTCCCTGACTCCGCGCGAAGCCAAGGTGCTGCGCATGCGCTTCGGCATCGAAATGAGCACCGACCAGACCCTCGAGGAAGTCGGCAAGCAATTTGACGTCACGCGTGAGCGCATCCGCCAGATCGAAGCCAAGGCCCTGCGCAAGCTGCGTCACCCCAGCCGCGCCGACAAGCTCAAGAGCTTCCTGGAAGGCCAATAAACGACCGGGGCATGTAGTTTCCCCCCAATAAAAAACCGCGGCAGATGCCGCGGTTTTTTTTGCCGCCGGGCCGCCCCAAGGCAAAAACGCCCCCTCGGGGGGCAGCAAGCCGCGTAGCGGCGCAGCGTGGGGGCATTTCTTCCGTTTATTCGCTGAATACGGGTTTGGGCGCTTCTTCGCTGAGCGGCTTGGCCGGAATCAGCAGCCCCAGCACGATCGAAACCACTCCCAGCAGGGCGGACAGCAGGAATACGATCCTGAAGGCATCGGTCGCCGGCTCGGCGAGCTGCTGGCGGATTGCGGCGTCGGGCGGGACGCCCACGTCGCCCACCATCTGGCGGATCAGATCGGCGCCGGGCACGGCGGAGAACGAGGCGGGAGCGTGCGAATGCAGCGCCGCGAACAGAATGGCCATCAGGACGGCAATGCCCATGGCCGCGCCCAGCGAGCGGCTGAACGCGCTGATGGCCGTGACGATGCCAAGATGCCGGTGCTGGACGGCATTCTGGGCGGCCACGGTGGATGTGGGCAATTGCAGGCCTATGCTCAGACCCGCCACGACGGTGACCAGGATGTTCAGGACTACGGCGTTCGCATCGAGCAGGGCAAGCGAGGCCACGCTTATGGGGACAAGGATTGCGCCCACGAGCTGGATCTGCTTGTAGAGCCCGGTGCGGGTCATGATGGTGCCGCCTATGTACGCGCCGATGGGAATGGCCAGCGACAGCGGCATCAATTGGTAGGCCGCGCCGTCTGCGCCGCTGTCGGTCAGCATTTGCAGGCGCAGGGGAATCAGCACCGAAAGCGCGATGACCTGGACGAAGGCGATCAGCAGGATGGTGCAGGAGCACGACACGATGGGGTTGCTCAACAGCTGCAGCGGAATGATGGGTTCGGCCGCGCGTCGTTCCTGCCAGACGAAGCCTGCCATGGCGCAAATGGCGATGCCGAACAGCGCGACGTTGCGCGGTTCCAGCCAGCCGTCGCCTTGTCCGATGAACGTGACGGCGATCAGCAGGGCAGTCAGACCGATGATCAGCAGGAGCGCGCCCAGGATATCGATGGGACGTTTGATGTGCGGCACGCTCAGGCGCGTCAGGGCTTTGTAGGAGATGACCAGCGCCAGCAGGCCCAAAGGCAGGTTGATCCAGAACACCCAGCGCCACGACACGAATTCGGTCAGCAGGCCTCCGGCCAGAGGCCCGACGACGCTGGCGATGGCGAACGAGGTGCTGATATAGCCTTGGTAGCGTCCGCGCTCGCGCGGCGAAACCACATCGGCAATCGTGGCCTGAGCGACGGAAATCAACCCGCCGCCGCCGATGCCTTGCAGGATCCGCGAACCGACCAGCATGGGCATGCTGGTCGACAACGCGCAAAGCACCGACGTAACCAGGAAAATGCCGATGGCGCTCGAGAGCATGACGCGCCGTCCGTACAGGTCGCCCAGCTTGCCGTAGATGGGCGTGGCCACGGCAACGGCGATCAAGTATCCGGACACGACCCAGGCCAGGAGATCGACGCCATGCAGATCGGCGGCCATCATCGGCAGCGATACGGCAACTATGGTTTGATCGAGGGCTCCCAGCAAAATGGCCAGCATCAGCCCGACGACGACGGAGCGGATTTCGCCGGGAGAAAGGGCGGCGTTGCCGGTTGGAGGGAGAGATGTTTCAGGGGATGCGGTGCTTGGCATTATGTGCTTGTTGTTTCGGGCAAAGACAAGTGTGAATCTTATACCAAGATGATTAGGGATTTCCCTTGCCTGACAGAATTGCCCGGATCCACCCGTTTGGCGGCCGCGTGGGGCCTATTCCGGGCTTTGAGGCTTGGCCGGCTTGCGCAGCGGATCCAGCAAAGGCTTCAGCCCGTTGTGGTCGAGTTCCTGCATGAGCTGCAGCAGGCGGCCGATTTCCCCCTTGGGAAAGCCTTCGCGGGCGAACCAGTTCAGGTAGTGGCCGGGCAGGTCGGCGATGAGCCGTCCCTTGTATTTGCCGTAGGGCATGCTGCGGGTCACGAGCAACTCGAGGTCTTCGGGGTTCATGGACTCAACCGAAAATATTGCCGGCCATTTTCGACAGCAGGCGCAGGAGAGTGTCCCGCTCTTGCGCATCGAAATTGCGCAGGGTGTGGTCGATCATGTCGTGGGCGGGCGGCCAGGCTTCTTTGTAGCATGCCTTGCCCTTGGCGCTAAGGTAGACCCGCATCAGCCGGTTGTCGGAGGGGTCGGCCCGGCGCTTGACCAGCGAGCGTTCTTCCATCTGGTCGATGACGCGGCTGAGCACGGGCTGGCGCACGACGATGGCCACGGCGATATCGCCGATTTTCTGTCCGTCTTTTTCGTACAGGTATTGCAGCACTCGAAAATGCACGTATGTCAGATCCAGCTTGCGCAGTATGGTGTCACGCAGATCCTGGTCAAGCCGGTAGATGATCGACGCCATCTGGAACGCAATATTGTGTTCCAGTTTCGAATCGGGCATGGCGGGGGCTTTATTGGGCATGCATCGCTATATGAGGGGTTGGAGGCTGGGGCGGAGCGGGTTTGCCGCTCCGTTGATGCTGCCAGGCGCGCCTGAGTGCTGGCAGCGCAGAAAGTATAGACGAGTTCAGACCTCGGCCGGCACGCGCTCCGAGCCGGTGGGCGTATGATTCGCCGCGCGGAAAATCTGGCTGGCCACCCAGGGGTTGGCCATGGCGTTGCGGATGACCATGCTGCGGACTTCGTCGGGCAGAAAAGTGACTTCGCCGTACAGTGTCGACCATTTCTGGCAGTGCTCGACAATATCCCTTTCGTTGCGCTCCCATTGTTCGAGCGCGTCGGGGATGGCCTGCTGCGTCGAGACGTTCTGCAGCACGGTGGCCAGCGCCAGCCCGTTTTGCATGGCCATGCCGCCGCCTTGCCCCAGGTTGGGCGGCTGGGCGTGCGCGGCATCGCCCAGGATGACCGTTCGGCCCGACGACCAGGCGCGGCATTTGATGACGCTGTACACACCCCAGGAGACTTCGGATCCGATGCGATCGATCAGATGCGCCCATTGCGGGAAATCCGCGCTCCAGAGCTTTTTGTCGATGATGGTGTTCCTGGCCTTGTCGTCGGTGTGCGGGCAGGTCAGGGCCAGATAGGTGATGTTTTGATTGACCGGAGTGATCAGCAGGCGGCGCGTGCCGTTCCAGTTCTCGATGTATTTGCTGGCGTCGGCGGCGGGAATATCGCCTTCCTTGGCGGGAATCATGGTGCGCAGCGCGCCTTCCAGCGATTGCTCGTGCAGTTGCTCCAGCCCCAGTGCCTGCCGCACTTTCGACCAGATGCCGTCGGCGCCCACGGCCAGGTCGGCCCGGACGGTCTCGCCCGAGGCGAATTGCAGTTCGCCCCGGGGTGTCGCGCCGATGACCTCGGCGTTGGTCTGGATGCGGACGCCGGCTCCCAATGCGGCGTCGCGCAGGGCGGCCAGCAACTGGCGGCGTTCGGTGGTGATCAGCCGCCGGTCTGGGGGGATGGCCGCCGACTCGATGACCTGGTTGCGGTTGTCGCGCTGCTCGAAATGCGTGCCCCGGAACGCCCCTTCGACGGCATGGTCGTAGGCGCCCAGGGTTTCGAGCACCTTGAGCCCGTTTTCCCAGATGTAGATTCCGGAGCCTGAGGCGCGCAGTTCGCTTTGCCGCTCGTAAACGGTAACGTCCCAGCCGGTTCTGGCCAGCGCGGCGGCGGTCGCCAGCCCGCCCAGTCCGCCGCCGGCGATGATTGCAGTCAGTTTTTTGCTCATTGTGTTGTCCATGCTTGGTTCAGACGGAGGCGGCCAGCGGCACCGCGCCGCGATCGGCCAGCGCTATCGGAGCGGGGCGGGATACATACCATTCGGTTTGCAGGCCGTCGACGTCCTCCAGCATGAAGGAACGTTTCCAGGGCAGGTCGATATCCATGGTGATGCGCTGGCCTTGTTTCCGCAGGTTGGCTATGGACGCTTCGAGAGCTTGCTGCGAAGCCAGTTCGAACGAGGCGTGGTGGAAGGATGGCGCATCGGCCTTTACGAGCACCAGGGCGTGGCCGTAGTTTTTCAGCGCCGGCCGCAGATAGACGACATCGTTGGTCCGGCGCACTATCGTCAGGCCCGCGATGCGGGTATAGAAGTCCGTCATGGCCTCCAGATTGCTGGTTTCCAGTACGGCGTGCGTGATGCGCTGGGGATGGATGGGGGCGGACTCCACATACCGTATCGTGGGGTCGGTGTCGTAGCGGCCTTCGGTGAAAGGCTCCGCCGAGTCCGGATCCCAGTGGCTGGTCAGCAGTTCCATCGGTCCGGTGAGCACGCTGCGCCAGTCCTTGACGGTGTCGCAGTAGAACTCGTTGTAGTTGCCGTCGGGATCGAACATATAGACGCTGTGCGCCACCTGGTGGTCGACGGTCATGTCCATGTCCACGTCGTCCTGTTTCATGGCGCGCCAGGCGCGAACCAGGTCCGCCTCGTTTTCAAGTTCCCAGGCCAGGTGGTTCAGGCCGGGCTTGAGCCCGATGGTGCCGGGCAGCTGCAGCAGGCCGTTGCGGCCGTACCGGTTTACGCCCTTGGTGGTCTGCATCATGCCCAGGTCGTGGGGCGTGTGGCCGGTGCCCAGGAACGTGGCGATCAGGTCGGGCTCGGTGAACTCTACGTTCAGCCCGCAGACTTGGTTGTAGAACCGCTCGGAAGCATGGATGTCTTCGACCCAGAGGTTGACGTGGCCCAGGCGGCGAGGATTGAAATACGAGGCGCTGGCGCCGGCATGGGGTGCCAGCGTTGCGGTTGAGGTGTTCTTTTCCATAGATTTTCTCTTTGACTTTTATCGTGTGTGAACCGGTCAGTGCGCAGCCTGCGCATTGCCGGGCCGAAGCAGCACGACCAGGACGATGAAGACCAGGATTTCGACGATGACGAACGACCAGAACGCAACCGCGAAAGACTGGGTGGCCGTAAGCAGCGCGCCCATCAGGGCCGGGGCGACGAAAGTGGCCAGCACCCCGCCCATCTCCGCGTAACCGGCGGCCGACGGGCCCAGGTCCGAGCCGTATTTTTCGCCGATCAGGCTGAAGATGGCGCCGCCGCTGAACACGCCCACGCCGCACAGGGTGGCGACCAGCAACAGCATGTTCATGTGCATGGGCCAGATTGTGGTGGTGACGCACAGCAGGGCCGAGAGCAGGGTCAGAATGACGCCGGCCTTGATCATGCCCGGACGGGTAAGCTTGTCGCTGAGGTAGCCGCCGATGAGCAGGAAGACGATTTGCGACAGCCCCATGATGGTGCCGACCATGGGAGCCATGGCGGGATTCATGCCTTGCGTCTTGATGTAGGCGGGAATGACCCAGGTGGCGCAGGCGGCGATCGAGAACAGGTCGCCGAAAATGCCCAGAATGCCGACCCAGACCCATTTGGAGCGGAATACGGCGGAGAACACGCCGGCGCCGGGGGTTTTGTCGTGAGGGTCGGCGTAGGGGCCGGGGCGTACGACGATCTGCGCAATAATGGTTACAGCCAGGGTCAGCACGCCCAGCACGACGAAGAACGCGCGCCAGCTGTGCGTCATGGCATAGGGCAGCCCCAGGGCGAAATCCAGGGTGATGGCCAGCGAGTAGGCGCCGAGGATGATGCCCATGATCAGGCCCTGGCGCTTGGGCGAAAACCATTGCATGACGATCTTCATGGATCCGACCCAGACGGCCGAGTCGAAGAAGCCGATGATCAGGCGCAATATGATCAGTTCGGCGAATGTGTTGGCGTACGATTGCGCGATCATCAGGGCGCCGCTGCCGCCCAGGCCGATCAGGTACAGCGTGCGCGACGACATCTTGCGTCCCTGGGGCGCCCAGAACAGCATGCCCAGGGCGTAGGAAACGCCGAAGGCCCCTTGAACGAGGCCGGCTTCACTCTCGGTGAGATGCAGATTGCCCGACACCAGCGACAGCACCGAAGCGAAGCCGTAGAAATCGGCGGCCAGGCACATTTCGCCCAGGACTGCCATGCACAGCATCAGGATCGCCAGGTTTTTCCCCGTTTGGGAACCTGCCAGCCCCTCGGCAGTTAATTTGATGGAACTTGACATGTTGTCTCCGTTTTGCGCAGTGCGCATGGATTGCCAGACCTGCGGCAGCATCGATTTGCCAGCGCCGCGCCGGTCTTGTTTATAGAAATAATTTTTGTGTTTCGACGATCTTGCCGGCGGCGCGGTTTGCGGCGCCGGCGAGCCCGGGGATGGTTCCAGGCCGTTTTCGGGAAGAGTGTCCCGGCAAGCCGCAGGAGCGTCGTCGACAGGGTGGCGTCAGGGCGTTCCGGCTTGTATAGGGGAATGATAGAAATACGCCATTTTCATGTCAATACATATGTATTGGTATATACCCTGCTGTCTTGTAACCAGGCGATTCGTGAGGGATGCCGAGGGAGGGATCGGGGCCGTGGCGCTGACGGATGATCCAGGCATGCGGGGGCATGGCGCAAGCGCCGGGCGCCGGCGTCGCGGCCGGGCGGGGCATGACGGCCGGTGGCGGAACCTGGTTCAGGCTTTGAACAGCTCGGCGATGAGCTGGTATGAGCGCAGCCGTTTCTGGTGATCGAAGACGTCGGAGACGATCATGAGCTCATTGGCTTGTGTGCGTTGCAGCAATTGCTCGACGCCGCGTGACACGGTGGCGGGGGAGCCGATGATGGAGCAGGCCAGCATGCGTTGGGCCTGGATTTTTTCGGTTGGCGTCCAGTAGTCGTCGATGTCGTCGATGGGGGGATGGCTGAGGCCGCGCGCGCCGCGGAAGATGTCGGTGACCGACATTTGCTGGGTGGTCGCCAGGCGCCTGGCTTCGTCGTCGGTATCGGCCGCGATGATGTTGACGCCGACCATGGCGTGGGGGGTGTCTTGCTGCTCGGACGGCTGGAAGCGCGCCCGATAGATATCCAGCGCCAGACCGAGCGCGTCCGGCGCGAAGTGCGAGGCGAAGGCATAGGGCAGGCCAAGCTGCGCCGCCAGCGTCGCGCCGAAGGTACTGGAGCCCAGTATCCACAACGGTACGTGGCTGTTTGCGCCCGGCACCGCCCGGATGCGCTGTCCTTCCATGACGGGACCCAGGTAGGCCTGCAGTTCCAGGACGTCCTGGGGAAAGGCGTCGGCGCTGGAGGGGTTGCGCCGCAGGGCGCGCAGGGTCAGTTGGTCGGTGCCGGGCGCGCGGCCCAGGCCCAGGTCGATGCGTCCTGGAAACAAGGCTTCGAGGGTGCCGAATTGTTCGGCGATGACCAGGGGCGAATGATTGGGCAGCATGACTCCGCCCGCGCCGACGCGGGTGGGCGATGTGCCGGCGGCGACGTGGCCGATGGCCACCGAGGTGGCCGCACTGGCGATACCCGACATATTGTGGTGTTCGGCCAGCCAGAAACGCCGATAGCCCCAGGCTTCGGCGTGGTGCGCCAGGTCGCGGGCGCAGTCCAGGGCGCAGCGGGCGTCGCCGCCTTCGCGGATTCGTACGAGATCCAGGATGGAGATGTCGGTCATGGGATGAGCGTAGCCGTAAACAAAAAAAAGGGCCGCGAGGCCGCGGTGGAGCTTGCCGGCATTTTAGGCGATCGTTCCGGCGGGAGCCATGCAAGTACAAGTATACTGGCGAGCTTGTCCGCCAGAATATCGTGTCTCGATGACTACCACTCGCCTCGACAGCCATCCCTTGCAGTCCATCTCCCGACGCCGCCGCGCCGCGGCTGAAATTGCGCTCGCCATGGGCGGATTCGGGATAGGCACGGGCGAATTCGCCATTATGGGGCTTTTGCCCAATGTCGGGGCCGATCTCGGACTGACGGCGCCCCAGGTCGGGCATTTGATCAGCGCCTATGCGCTGGGTGTCGTTGTCGGCGCGCCGCTTATCGCCGTCATGGCGGCGCGTCTGCCGCGCCGCCTGCTGTTGATCGTGCTGATGCTGGTCTTCGCGGCCGGCAATTTCGCCAGCGCGCTGGCGCCCACCTACGGCTCGGTCATGCTGTTCCGCTTTTTAAGCGGCCTGCCGCACGGGGCTTATTTCGGCGTCGCCGCTCTGGTGGCGGCGGCCATGGCCGAGCCTTCGGGGCGGGGCCAGGCCGTGGGGCGCGTCATGCTGGGCCTGAACGTGGCCGTGCTCATCGGCAATCCGCTGGCCACCTGGCTTGGGCAGGCCACGAGCTGGCGCTTTGCCTTCGTGTTCGTGGGCATGGTCGGCATTCTTACCATAGTCTTGCTGCGCTTCATTCTGCCTCATGTGCCCGCGTCCAGGCTCAACAGCCCGTTGAAGGAGCTGGGCGCCTTGAAGCTCGAGCAGGTGTGGCTGACGCTGGGCATAGGCGCCATTGGTTTTGGCGGGCTGTTCAGCGTGGTCAGTTATATTGCTCCGACCTTGATCAATGTATCGGGCGTGCCGTCCCGGCTCATTCCCTTTGCCCTGTCGTTCGTCGGTGCGGGGATGATAGTCGGCAACATCGTGGCCGGCCGGCTCACCGATCGCCATCTCATGCGCGCCATCGGTTTGCTGCTGGCCTGGAACGTGGTCATGCTGGCGCTTTTTCCGTTTGCGGCGGGCAACGCGGTGACGGCCATGATCAGTGTGTTCCTGATTGGAACCGGAGTGGCCATTGGCGTGCCTTTGCAGATCCGCCTGATGGATGTGGCGCCCAACGCGCAAACCTTGTCGGCCTCACTGAACCATTCGGCCTTCAATATGGCCAATGCCCTGGGGGCCTGGCTGGGGGGCGTGGCGATTGCCGGCGGCTACGGCTGGACGTCCACCGGCTGGGTGGGCGTGGCATTGGCTCTGGGCGGCGTGGCGATATTCGGCGTGGCCGTGCATCGCGCTCGCCGCGTGTGATGCGCCTGCTTGATTATTCGTCGGAAGCCTCGTCGTTCCACTTGCGGCGATCGGCGGGGGACTGTTCGTAGTACCTGCGCTTGTCCTTGTACATGCGCAAATCGGCTTCGCGCAGAGTTTCCTCGAGCCGGCCCGCCGTGTGGCAAGTAGCGCTGCCTATGGACAGGTGCAAGGGCGGGCCGTTGTAGAACTGGTTGTTCAGGTCGATGAGTTCGCGGATGTTTTCGACCAGCACGTCGCAGCCGGTTTCGTCCATGCCCGGGAGCAGGATGGCGAATTCGTCGCCGCCGATCCGCGCCGGCTGGAACGGCTTATCGACGGCCTGCAGCAGGATTTCCCCGGTGCGCTGTAGCATGTTGTCGCCAATGGCGTGTCCCAGGCTGTCGTTGATTTCCTTGAGCCTGTTGAGGTCGATGATGACGGCCGATATGGGCAGTCTGGCCTTGCGCTCCAGGCGGTTCAGCTCATCCACATAGAACGACCGGTTCTTGAGCTTGGTCAGGACGTCGTGCTTGCCCAGGTATTCGAGGTAGGCCTCGGCCTTTTTGCGGGCGGTGATGTCGGTGAGCGCAAGCAGCACTAGATCCCAGGTGTCTTCATGCCCCGCGAACACGGAAAACTGCAGGTGGATATTGACGATATTGCCATCGAGCGCATAGTTGAGAACCTCGCGCTGCTGGAACAGGCGGTTGTCCCAGAGGTCGATGAGCTGTTCGCGGAAATGCGGGAACATTTCGTCGCGGAAGACCTCGGGCAGGCGGGAAAGCAGCTCGGCCTCGCTGGAGGCCTTGTACATGCCCAGTGTGTAGTGGTTGACGTTCAGAACCCGGATTTCCGCCATGCAGCGCCCGACGAATTCGGGGTGGACGTCGGTGAAGGTGCGAAAGTCCGTGATGCCTTGCTCGCGCAGTTCGTCCAGCAGCGCCTTGATGGCGCTGAAGTCTTCCACCCACAGCGAAACCGGGGCGTAGGCGAACAGGCTGCGAGCGTATTGTTCGCTGTGGTTGGCGCGCCGGCGAGTGTCTTCGAGCTCGGTGACATCTTCCACGACGACCAGCACGCGATCCCAACAGGCTTCGTGATCCGGCAGGACGACGCCTTTGAGCAGTATGTCCAGCCGCTTGCCGTTCAGGGCGTAATTGACGCTTTTGCTTTCGAACTGAGAGCTGCCTTGCCAGAGCTGCACCATTTCGCTGATGTGCGCCTCGAAGGTGTCGTCGCGCAATACTTCGTGCATGCGGGAGGAGAGTTCTTCGAACGATTCGGCGCCGTACAGGTCGAGGGTGCGCCGATTGACCCGCAGCACGCGGATGTTTTCGGAGCATTGGGCGATGTGCCGCGGATCCGCCTCGAGGTGGGCGCGCAGATCGGTAACGCCGGCCCGGCGCCAGGAGTCGAACAACTTGCGCAAGCCGCTGTAGTCTTCCAGCCACATCGAGGTGGGAGAGGCTTCGAAAAGGTCGAGGGTATCCGTGCTGGCAGGGGCCGCACCCGTCGTGTGCAGTTTCAGGCTGGAACCAGAGGGCATATGTATCAGTCAGCGAATGGGGTGTTGCTTGGCCCGGTGCGGGAGCGTCGTTCGATACTACATCAGGAACGCGGCCAGCGCAAAATATCCCGGGCTCCGAGTAGGTGTATGCAACCGACCCGGCGGCGTTGCATTCTTTGCGCTGAAATCTCAATAAATTCCTGCCATATACAAATTTCTATTTATATCTATAAAATAAGAAACTGATTCAGCCTGTGCCAGGATGTTTCAAGCCAGGTATGGCGCAAGAGGCCGTCGTTCAGACACCGGCTCGTGCGTGCAGGTTTTCGCTTCGGATGCTGCGTCTTTCAAAAGGACTCATATGCTTGATCTAGATACGGAACCCCCAGAGCATGTCGGCCCGGCCAAGGCGTCCAGCCTCGAGCGCATGTTGTCTTTATTGGATTTTTTTACCTATCAGAAGCCGGTCTGGTCGGTGGGCGGGCTGGTAAGGGCTTCGGGGTTCACCCAATCGGCGGTTTACCGCTACATCAACGAGCTGGCGGATTCCGGCCTTGTCGCGCCGGTGCAAACCGGCCGCTACAGCCTTGGCCCGCGCATCATTCAACTGAATCGGCAATTGACCCTGTCCGATCCCATGCTGGTCGCCATGCAGTCCATCGAGACGGAGCTGCCGCAACTGAGCGAAACGCAAAAATGGCATTTGTGCCGCCTGTTCCGGGATCGCGTCATTGCCATCGGCGAATACGGAAACCTGGACGCTCCACTAAGCTACCAGCGCGGCTATCCCATGCCTTTGTTTCGCGGGGCGACTTCCACGGCCATTCTGGCATGGCTGCCCGAGCGTCAATTGATGCGGCTTTATCTGGAGAACCAGCCGGATGGCGAGCCGCAAAATTTTGCGTCAAGCTGGCCCGCCTACAAAAAGAAACTGGCCACCATCCGCAAGCAAGGTTTTGCCAGCGCCTTTGCCGAGATCGATCCCGAGGTGAATGTATTTGGCATTGCCGCGCCCATTTTCAATGTGGAAGGCAAGGTCATCGGCAGCATCAGCAATGTGCGCCCCATGGCCTTGTATCGTCCCGAGCTTCTCGAGGCGCAGGGCCGCGCGGTTGCCGAGCTGGCCAAACGAATCACCAACGATGTGAATGCCTTGGCGGCCGGTATGGACGAGGCCTGAGGCTTTTTGGGCGATGCTCCGCCGCGGCGGGGCATCGCGGGCCGCCGCTGGCGGCCGGGCGGTTGAGTGTACATGGACAACAACGGGTTGCGACAGGCCCGACTTCAAGGAGCAGAGAGATGAAATTGCCGTTAACGGTGGCTTGCTGGGATTACGACCGCACGCGCGCCTTGTTCGATGGGCGCGTGCAGGTGGAGGGGTGCGACCCCAACTACCTGTCCCTGCCCGTGGAGGAAACCTTCTTCCGTGCTTTGCGTTCCGCCGAATTCGACGTGGCGGAGCTTTCGTTCAGCAGCTATACCGTGCTGCGTTCGCGCGGCGCATCGCCGTATGTGGCGATTCCGGTTTTTCTTTCAAGAATGTTCCGCCATTCGTCCATCTACATACGCACCGACCGGAACATCCGCGAGCCGCGCGATCTTGTCGGCAAGACCCTGGGCGTGCCCGAGTTTCAATTGACGGCGCTGGTTTGGGCCAGGGGCATTCTGGAGGACGAGTACGGCGTCAAGCCGTCGGACATTCATTGGCGCACCGGCGGGGTGGAGCAGCCGGGACGGCACGAAAAAGTGGCGCTGTCCAATACCGCGGGGCTCGACATCCAGCCCATACCGTCCACGGAAACGCTCAACCAGTGGTTCATCGACGGCAAGATAGACGGCATCATCGCGCCGCGCGTGCCCAGCGCTTTTGCCAATGGACAAGCCAATATCGGGCGTCTGTTCCCGGATTTTCGCCGGACTGAAAAAGACTACTTCGCCAAGACCGGCATTTTCCCCATGATGCACGTCGTCGGCATAAGAAACGAGCTGGCCGAGCAGCATCCGTGGCTGCCGGGCAGCTTGCTCAAGGCATTCACCCAGGCGAAGGATATTGCGCAGCAGTCGTTGAGCGAGCTGGCCGCCTTGAAGGTCATGCTGCCCTGGGGAGCGAACGAATATAACGACACGGTCGCCTTGATGGGCGCGGATTACTGGCGCTACGGCATACAGGGC
>JBEBXF010000047.1:0-12734 GCA_040391725.1 Eoetvoesiella caeni
GCCGTTCAACTACACCATGGACTACAGCCATGTGAACTTCAAGATCGGCAATCCCCGCGAGCTGGATATTTCCGAATGCCGGGAGGCCGCGGAGTCGGGCGCCATGGTGCTCGATCCCTTCGAAGAAGGCTCCTTGTGCGACGAATGGCTTGGTCTGGGCATCGTCAAGTGGATACAACTGCGCACGGTGGGACCCAACCAGCCAGAAAACCTGTGGGTAAAGAACGACGACGGCTCTTTCGCGCGCGGCATTCAGTACCCCATTGTGCGGCCCAAGCCCGGCGAATGGCATTCACCGTGGCATGCCTACATGCTGGAGCCGTCCAAAGAGGCCATACGCAAGGCCCTGCGCTACCATGCCACGCACGTGGACAGCCCGCTGCGCTACATCACCACCGAAATGATCAACCTGGCCGATTACGGGCTGGGCGCCAAATACAATCTGTTCGAACAGAATGTCGAGGCGGCCAAGTTCATCCGCAAAGCCTGGAAGGAAACCCAGGCGCTGAACGCGGCGGGGCTACTTTAGCGGTTGTGGTGGGCGGCTTTATGGCGCGGTGTCGCCAGGCGGCCGCAGTATGGCGCCCAGTTGCTCTGCCAGCTCGCGCACGACCTGCTCGCGGCGGGGGGCGGTTGCGCGGTCGTGCGCCAGCATCGACCATTCGGGGTGGCCGCGGGCTTCTTGCAGTGCGTCGGGCAGGCGGCCTTTGCGCAGTCCGGCTTCGAACTCGGTGAGTCCGCCATGCGCGGATTCCCTAGGGGGCGTGTTACGGGTGCCAGTGGCGTCCTCTTGATGCTCCGGCGCGCCGTCCTCCAAGCTGATGGGCGCTTGCGCGGCATGGCCGCGCGTTTCCAGGGCGCGCACCAGCGCCGCCTGGCGCAAGGCCAGCAGGCACAGCACGGCATCGTCGACGCTGAGTTCCTGATAGCCCTTGAGGCGGCCCATGATGCGTTTGCCGTAGCGGTCCGCACCCTGCCATAGCCCGCCGGCCGCCGCGCCCACCAGCGCTGCCGCGCCAAGACTCAATCCGGCGGTGAACAGATCGACGGTCGCGCCCGCCATGGCCCCGGCGGCAATGCCCTTGGTCATGTGCAGGCCGGCGTCCTTGAGCGCCTGGGGATGGAATAAATCCATGCCCCAGCGTTCGCCTTCGAGAGGCAGTGGGTGATTGGGGAAGTCGTCGGCACGGAAGTTGTAGCGTTTGAGCAAGGCGCGCACGCAGCCGGCTTCGCGCTCGCTGATCGCGCTGCGCAGGGCTTGCGTGGCTTGCCCCAGGGCGTCGTCGTCCGGCAGGCTGCTTAACCGGTACGCGGCCGCATCGACCAGCAGTCCGGCGATCTGGCGGGCGGCATCGGCCCGGCGTATCCGGCGCTGCCGCAGGACATCGGCCTTGAGCGTTTGCAGCAGCGCCGCGTGCGTATCCAGCAGCAGGCCGAGCTTGTCGTAAAGCTGGGTTTCCCCGTCCAGCGCCGGAGCGACGGTGTCGAATTCGGCGATGGCGTGCAGGCCCAGGCGGGCAAGCGTTTCGCGCCATGCGCCGGCATGCGGGGCCGAGCCGTGCACGAAATTCAGCACGGGCAGCAATGGGCGGCCGCAGGCGGCCAGGATGGCGAGTTCGTCCTTGTGCTTGCCCAGTACCGGGTCGCGCACGTCCACGACGTACAGGCCGGCATCGCATTCGAGCAGCTTGCGCACGACGCGGGCTTCCTGCTCGTAGCGGCCCCGGCTTTCGGGCGAGTCCAGGAAACGGCGGATGCGGTCGGGGCCGTCCAGGCGCGGCGAGCTCCCGGCCAGCAGGTCCATGTAGTCGAGCAGGCCGATGCCGTCTTCCATGCCGGGGGTGTCGAACAATTCGACGACGCACTTGCCGTCGACCAGCAGGCGCGCGCCTTCCACGTGGCGGGTGGTGCCGGGGCTGTCCTGTACCTGGCCGAACCCCGGGTTGCGCGTCAGCGTGCGCAGCAGCGAGGTTTTGCCGGTGTTGGTGTGCCCCACCACCGCCAGGCGCAGGCAATCGTCGTGGGCGTCAGGCACGGGCGGCGCCTCCCGGTGTCGAGGCCGCCACCCAGTCCAGCGCGGCGGGCGCGTCGGTGTAGGCGTGCTCGGCGGCGATGCCGGCCGCGGCAAGGCGTTCGAGCCAGGCGGCCAGACGGCCTTCCGTGTTGCCGGGAGGAGCAAGAAGCAGGATGCGGGTCTGGCCGGTAAGGCTCGCGGCTTCGGCGACGAGGCCGATGGCGCCGCGATCGGGCGTTTGCCGCCCATCGCAGACGATCAGCAATTTGTCCGGCGCGTGGGCGTGCAGGTAGTCCAGCAGCGCCTTGCGCTGCGGCCCCGTATCGACGATGCCCAGATCGTGGACGTGCGAGGGCGCGGGCCGAGGCGGCCAGGCGAAGCCGGGCGGCAGTTCCAGGCCGACCAGCGACGGGCCCGGCTGATCGTCGCCGGTGAACAGGGCATGCTGGCCTTGCGCCAGGCCGTCGTTGCCGGCCGGCGCGTCGATGCCCATGTTTTCGCTGGCGGGCTGCAGCCGTTCTCGCAGTTCGGCGTAGCCCGGCAGGCCTTCGTCGATGGCGATGGCGGCGATTCCGCGGCGCGCGATGAAGAAACTTGCCAGAAAGCCCGCCAGCCGGGGCAGCAGGCCGTAGATGACAAGACAGCCTATCAACCAGCTCGACCAAAGCGCCTGGGTCGATTCGGGCAAGGCGTGCAGGCCGTCGCTTGCGCGTATGGCGGCATCGCCCGGCATGGCAAAGCCGAGCACGCCCGGCAGCCAGCCCAGGGCCTTGGTCAGCGCCACGAAGGTGTCGGGCGACAGCAGGGTGGTTTCCCAGTTGAAGCCATAGCGCTTGGCGGAGAGAACCCCCAGCATGGTCGCGAGCGCGCTGAGCATGGCGCCGACCCACAGGCCGTGGCTGATGGCGCTCAGGGCCCAGCGCAGGCTGCCGTTGCGCGCCAGCAGTTCGGCCAGGGCTCGAGGAGCCAGGCCGCTGTCGGGCCCGCGCGCCAGCTTTTGCGTCAGCCAGAGCCAGGCCCGGCCCAGCCAGGCGCCGGCGTTGTGGCCTTCGAGCGCGAAGCTCAGCAGCCACAGAATGAAGGTGATGGTATGCAGCCCCAGCAGGGCGGCCACGGCCAGCAATAGATTGACCGGCCGCGTACCGTCGCCCAGCGCGCCCAGGGCCGCGCCGGCGCCGGCCAGGATGGCGGCCAGCAGCATGCCGGCAAGCGTCAGCCTGGCGATCTGCCGCCAGTGCTGGAGACTGCGATCCACGCCTTCGCGGCGTCCGATCAGGGCGGCGCGCAGCAGGATTTTTTGTGAAAAGCTCGTGCCCGGCGCGCGCACCCGACGCAATTCGCGGGAGTCGTCCAGCGGCCCCCAGTGCGTTTCGCGCAGGCGCAGGGTTTCGGCCAGCCAGCAGGCATTGAAGGCGGAGCCGCTATCCATGCGAGCGTCCAGTCGGGACCTGAAGGCGCGTTGGCCCGGCGCTGCCGCCGGCGGCATGGCGCGCATCCGGATACGCGCTCAAGTGCGGGCCGTCCGGGGAGCGAACCACTGTTCGAGCTTGGCGTTTGCCTGAGCCTTGATGTCGGGGGTGATGTAGACGGTGACCGTGGCCAGGGCGGCCGCCAGGACGCCGAGATCGTCGGTATAGCCCAATACGGGCGTCAAGTCGGGGATGGCGTCCAGCGGCAGGATGAGATAGCCGAGCGCCCCGTAGATGACGCGTTTTGCCCAGGCCGGCGTGGCGCTGCTTTGCGTGGCGTAGTAGAGGCACAACGCTTTTTCAAGCACGTCGCGCCCGATGCTGCGAACCCGCGGCTCCAGCTTGCGCCAGAAGCGCGCGGGGCTGTATGCGCTTTGGTAGTGGGAGTTGGTCATGACGCCCCTCCTGGATGGCAATTCGTAATCACAGAAGGATATTGTAGCGACCTGGCCGCCAGAATTGGCTCGGGCTTGTGGTGTGCCGCTGCCCTCCGTCCCGCACGGTGAAGGCGTGCGGGAAGAGGCTTGACGCATGAACCGCGCGGATCAGGATTTCTTGGCGATGAGGCCGTAGACGAACAGTACGATGATGGCGCCCACGATAGAGCCTATCCAGCCGGCGCCTTCGCCCGGCGCGTACAGGCCCACCGCCGCGCCAAGGTAGCCTGCCACCAGCGAGCCCACGATACCCAGGATGACGGTGAGAATGATGCCGAGTTTTTGCTCGCCCGGCATGATGGCGCGGGCGATGAGTCCCACGATGAATCCGACGACGATCATGCTGATGATGCCCATGGCTGGCTCCTTTTTGTAGGTGGAATAGCGGCTTGCCTTGTCAGAGGATAAGGGTCATGCGGTAGTGCTCATGATAGGGATGTCGCGGGTGTGAGTCCAGTTCGCGGCCGCAAAATTCGTATCAAAAAGTTTAAATTGTTGGTATTGCAACTAGTTGACTTACCAACTTTTCCCGCATAGAATTTTTCACAGACAAGTCTGCCATGGCGTTTTCCGCGATTGCAAACTTGCACAACAATCAAAATTCTGGAGACAACATGAAAGCACTAAGCTTGGGCGCCGTGGCGCTCGTGGCCGCGTCGATTTCCGGGTATGCCGCGGCAGACCCCGTCAAGGTCGGCATCATCGCCCCGTTCTCGGGTCCCTTCGCGCACTACGGCAAGTTGTTCAAAGACGGCGCCGAATCGTACCTTGCTACGCAAAACGGCAAGTTCGGCGGCCATGAAATCAAGATCATCTACCGCGACAGCGGCGGCCCCAATCCCGGCGGCGTGAAAACCGCCGCGCAGGAACTCATCGTCAACGACAAGGTGGACTACCTGGGCGGCCTGGTGTTCACGCCCAACGCCATGGCCGTGGCGCCCCTGATCCAGCAGTCCAAGACGCCCACGGTCATCTTCAATGCGGCGACCTCGGTCATTACCACCAAGTCCGACTACTTCGTGCGCACCTCGTACACGCTTTGGCAAGACACCGTGCCGCTGGCCAACTGGGCGTACAAGAACGGCATCACCAAGGTCGTGACGGCCGTCAGCGATTACGCTCCCGGGGTGGACGCCGAAAAGGCCTTTGCGCAATCCTTCACCAAGGCGGGCGGCACCGTGGTCGAAAGCATACGCATGCCGCTCAGCACCAACGACTTCAGCCCTTATGCCCAGCGCATCAAGAACAGCGGCGCGCAAGCGGTGTACGTTTTCCTGCCGGGCGGTCCGCCCAACCTGGGCTTCGTCAACGCCTATAACCAGAATGGCTTGCGCGAGGCGGGCGTCAAGTTCCTGGGCACGGCCGAAATGGACGAGTTCGATCTGCAGAAGTTCGGCGATGCGGCGATCGGGCTGCATACCTCGTTCCATTATTCCGCCGCGCACGACTCCGACGCCAATCGCGCTTTCGGCGCCGCCATGAAGAAACAGGCACCCGATGCGCTGCGCAACTACGCGTCGATCGGGGCTTTCGACGGCATGCACGTCATCCAGAAAATGGTCGAGGCCACCGACGGCAAAAAAGACGGCGCGAAGGCAATGGCGGCGATCAAGGGCTTTGCCTGGGAGAGCCCGCGCGGTCCGGTCAAGATCGACCCCAAGACGCGCCACATCACCCAGAACGTCTACCTGCGCACGGTTGAACGCGGCAGCGACGGCACGCTCATCAACAAAGAAATCGAAAACTTCGGCCCCCAGGTCGACCACGGTCTGGAATAGCGGGAGCACAACGTGCTGCAGTTGAGCAATATCTTGATTGACGGAGTCGTCTACGGAATGGTGCTGTTCGTCATCTCCGTAGGCCTCTCGGTCACCATGGGCCTGATGCGCTTCATCAATCTGGCCCATGGCGCCTTCGCCATGGCGGGCGGCTATGTCGCCGCCTGGCTTATCCGGGTCGAGGCCTTTCCGTTTTTCGGGGGCGTGGTTCTGGCCATTGTCGCCACCATGGCGCTGGCGGCGGTGCTCGAAACCTTCGTATTCCGTTTCCTGTACGCCAAGTCCGAACTGCAGCAGGTCTTGTTCACCATAGGCTTCACGTTCGCGGCCATTGCGGTGGCCAGCTTTTTCGCGGGCGCCTACATTCAACAGATTCCTTTGCCGGGCTGGCTGCATGGTTCGGTCACGCTGGGTGCGCGCACCCTGCCCGCCCAGCGGGTCATGGTGGTGGTTCTGGGATTGGCGGTCGTGCTGTTGCTGTGGCTCATCATTGCCAAGACCCGCTTCGGCATCTGGCTGCGGGCCTCGGTGGACAACGCCTCCATGTCGTCGTCGCTGGGCATCAATATCCGCCTGGTCCAGTGCGCCACGTTCGCCTTCGGCGCCGGACTGGCCGCGTTGGGCGGCGTGCTGGGGGCCGAGCTCATGCCGCTCGAGCCCTACTATCCGCTCAAGTACCTGGTGCTCATGCTGGTCGTGGTGTCGGTGGGCGGCATGGGCAGTGTTTCAGGCACGCTGTGCGCGGCGCTGCTGCTGGGCATTGTGGACACCGCCAGCAAATACCTGGCGTCGGGTTTCGGCGACTTTTTCTTTTACGCGGCCATGATCGTATTGCTGGCCGTGCGCCCCAACGGCATTTTGCGGAGACGATGATGCAGTTGTCCCAAGCTTCTTCGCCCATCGGCCGCGGCGCCTGTTTTCCGTGGCAGTGGCATTTGGCCGGCCTGGTGCTTATTGTTGCGCTGTACTGGCTGTTCCCCGGCAATCTATTGATGCTGACGCGCATTGCAACGCTTGCCATCCTGGTCATGTCGCTCGACCTGGTAACTGGCTATGCGGGGCTGCCCACGCTGGGCCACGCCGCCATGTACGGCGTCGGGGCCTACGGCGCGGCCTTGTGCGCCAAGTTTCTTACGGGCGACCCATTGGCCGGCTTGCTGGTGGCGGCGGCGGCCGGCGGCCTGCTGGCGCTGGTGGCCGGCGCTTTCCTGGTGCGCTACCAGGGGCTGGCGTTTCTCATGCTGACCATCGCCGTCGTGCAGATCATGCAGAACCTTGCCAGCAAGCTCAGCTTCATCACAGGCGGCGACGACGGCCTTTCGGGCTTTACGATCTCGCCGATATTCGGCCGCTTCGAGTTCGACATGTTCGGCGTAACGGGCTATTGGTACAGCATGATTCTGCTGCTCGTCAGTTTCGTGGTGCTTCAGCGCATCATGAGCTCGCCCTTCGGCCTGTGCTGCACGGGCATACGGGAGAATCGCGACCGCATGAGCGCCAACGGAACGCGCATCTATCCGCAACTGCTCAAGCTGTATGTCCTGGCCGGCGTGTTCGCCGGACTGGCCGGCGGCATCACCGCCCAGGTCAATCAAATCGTGGGGCTGGACAGCCTGGGTTTCGAGCTGTCGGCCGAGGCGCTGGTAATGCTGGTGCTGGGCGGCTCGGGCAACCTGGTGGGCGGCATCGTCGGGACGGCCCTGTTTTCGGGCATTCACCATTTTGCCGCGACCGCCAATCCGTTCCACTGGCTGTTCGTCATCGGGGTTCTGCTGATGGTGGTCGTGTTTTTGCCCAAGGGCGTCATCCAGCATCTGGCGCGCCGCCTCGGCAATAATGTATTGGCCGTCTTCGGGAGGCGCGCATGAGCATCCTGCGTGTCGAACACCTGAGCAAATCGTACGGCGGGCTCAAGGTCACGGACGACGTTTCCTTCACGCTGACTCCTGGAGAGCGCCTGGCCATCATCGGTCCCAATGGCGCGGGCAAGACCACCCTGGTCAGCCAGATCGCCGGAGCCCTGCAGCCCGACAGCGGCCGCATCTTCATGGCGGACGACAACGTCACCGCCTGGCCGGGCTACCGCCGCGTGGGGCACGGCCTGGTCCGCACTTTTCAAATATCCAAGCTGGCGCCCGATATTCCGGTGCTCGATCAATTGGCGCTGGCCATTCACCAGCGCGACGGCAGCATCGGCAATATGTGGCGCCACAAAAATTCCTACGGCGCCGTGCTCGACGAAGCCTCCGCCATTTTGCGCGATCTGGGCCTGTCGCGGGCCGAGCAGCGCACGCCGTCCGAAATGGCCTATGGCGACCAAAGGCTGGTCGAGGTGGCCCTGGCTCTGGCCTTGAAGCCGCGGGTGCTGCTGCTGGACGAGCCCATGGCGGGCGTGCCCAAGTCCGAGGCCCAGCTCATTCTGGATGCGCTGGAGCGCCTGCCCGCCGATCTGGCCGTCGTCATCATCGAACACGATATGGACCTGGTCTTTCGTTTTGCGCACCGTATCCTGGTGCTGGCCAATGGCGCGGTCCTGGCGGACGGCGCGCCGGCCGAGATCCGCGGCAACGAGGTCGTGCGCGCGGTATACCTGGGCAAGGGAGGGCAGGCATGAGCAAGCTGCTGGAGTTTTCCAAGGTCGAGGCCGGCTATGGGTCTTTGACCGTGCTGCACGGGGTTTCGCTGGAGATTCACGCCGGCGAGCGCGTTTGCCTCATCGGGCGCAATGGCGTGGGCAAGTCGACCACCCTCAAGACCATCATGGGACTGACCGACCGGCGCGGCGGAACGCTGAACTGGGATGGCGCCGATATTACCCGCAGCGGCACGGTGGCGCGTTCACGCATGGGCATAGGCTATGTGCCGCAGACGCGCGACGTCTTTCCTTCGCTCAGCGTCGAGGAAAACCTCATCGCGGGCCTGCGCAGCCGGCCGGCCCGCGACGTCGATCGCGCCTACCGCTTGTTTCCCCGGCTGCACGAACGCCGCAACAACGGCGGCACCGAGCTTTCGGGCGGAGAACAGCAAATGCTGTCGGTGGCGCGCACCTTGCTGGGGCGGCCGCGGCTGTTGCTGCTGGACGAGCCCCTGGAAGGCCTGGCGCCCATTATCTGCGAAGAATTGATGCACGCTTTCGATACGCTCAGCCGCGAGGAAGGCGTCGCCATCCTGTTTGTAGAACAGAAAGTGCAGGAAGCGCTTCATTTTGCCCAAAGGGCGGTGGTGCTGGATCATGGCGCGGTGGTTCACGAGGGCCCGACCTCCGAACTGCTGGCCGACCCCAGCATCGTGGATCGTCATGTTGCCGTGGCGCACGCGCCGGCTTAGACGAATGAATTTTTTTGGCAGGAGATAGCCATGAGCGAAACCCAAACCCTGATCCGGGACGACATCGACGCGCCGCGTCTGGACATCGATCCGTTTTCCGACGATTTTCTCAACATGCCGTATCCGTATCACGAGCAGATGCGCGAGGCCGGCCCGGTTGTCTGGCTGGAACCTTACCAGCTATGGGGCGTGGCGCGCCACGAGCCGGTCAAGGCGGGGCTGAACGATTGGGAAAGCTTTATCTCCTCGGCGGGGGTGGGGCTTGCCAACTTCCGCACCGAAAAGCCCTTTCGTCCGCCCAGCCTCATCCTGGAGGCCGACCCGCCGCTGCATACGCGTTCGCGCACGGTTCTTTCCCGCATCCTGTCCCCCAAAATGATGCAGACCGTGAAGGCCGAGTTCGAAGCTCAGGCCAACAAGCTGGTCGACCGCCTGGTCGAACAGGGCGAGATCGACGCCATCAAGGATCTGGCCAAGGTGTTTCCGCTGCGGGTCTTTCCCGATGCGTTGGGCCTGGCCGAAGAGGGACGCGAAACGCTGCTGCTGTACGGGGACATGGTGTTCAATGCGTTCGGCCCGCGCAATCACGTGTTTCTTGATTCCGTAAAGCGCTACGAACCGGTGCGCGAGTGGATCATGGATCACTGCCAGCGCTCCGAGCTGCGCCCGGGCGGGTTCGGCGACCTGGTCTACCAGGCTGCCGACGCGGGCGAGATTCCCCCCGAAGACGCGCCCTTGCTGGTTCGCTCCTTCCTGTCGGCGGGGGTCGACACCACGGTCAACGGCATCGGCAACGCCATGTATTGCCTGGCCATGTTTCCCGACCAGTACGCCAAGCTGGTGGCGGCGCCCGCGCTGGCCCGCCAGACCTTCGAGGAGTCGTTGCGCCTCGAGTCGGCGGTGCAGACGTTCTTCCGCACGGTGAACAAGCCGCTGGAGTTCTATGGCGTGCCCATGCGCGAAAACGACAAGGTCATTTTCTTTTTGGCCGCGGCAAACCGCGATGGCCGTCAATGGCCCAACCCCGACGTGTTCGACATCGAGCGCAAGCCGGTGGGCCACATGGCTTTCGGCTCGGGCATCCATGGCTGCGTCGGACAGACCGTGGCGCGCCTGGAAGGCGAACTGATTCTTTCCGCGCTGGCCAAACGGGTGAAGCGCATAGAAATCATGGGCGAGCCCGTGCGCCGCTTGAACAATACCTTGAGGGCATTGGAATCGCTGCCCATTCGTTTGATTCCACATTGATTTGCCGGAGTTCCGTCTGGTTGATCCATGAAGCTGAACCCGCGGGAACGTGCCGGGTTCAAGCTTGCGCATCAGCCAGCCGGGAAGCCGAAGCTTGAAAGGATGAAGAAGTGGTTAACGTAAAATATGTGCATAGTTCGGGTTCGATCACCGAGCTGGAGGTTCCGGCGGGTACCAGCGTCATGCAGGCCGCCGTGAATCATGGGCTTGATGGCATCGTGGGCGAATGCGGCGGGGCCGCCATGTGCGCGACCTGCCATGTGTACGTGGACGAGGCCGACAGCGGCAAGTTCCCGCCCATCAGCCCGCCCGAACAGGAAATGCTGGACTGCACGGCCAGCCCTTTGCAGGCAACCAGCCGCCTGGGGTGTCAGCTGGTCGTCAAGGACGAACACGATACTATTACGGTTTATTTGCCTGAAACGCAGCAATAGCCACAGCGGCTCTGCTGCTGGATTTTTTCGACGATGAAGAAAGATGTTTGCCCGCCCGCAGAGCAGGACGTACGAAGCACCATGAGCGCCGCCGGGGGCGGATCGAGGCCGCCCGCCGCCAAAAGGCGATCTGCGCCGGCGGACAAGGCGGCCGCCCGCTCCCGATCGGTCGGCTGGACTTCGAGCGGCATCGACCTGGGCCACTATGCCCCCGCGTATTTCACCTTCATCGCCACCAAGATGGCATCGGGCGCGGCGGCGGTCTATCGCAAGCATTTCGGGGTGGGCATCGAGATCTGGCGTGTGTTGGTCATGCTGGCCATCGACGAAAAAGTATCGGTCAACATGGTGTGCAAATTGATCGGCATGGACAAAGGTTCGGTCAGCCGCTGCTTCAAGAGCATGTATGAAAAAGGCTTGATCACGTTTTCGACCGACCCTGCGGATGGGCGGGTGCGCTACGCCACGCTTACCCAGGCGGGGCGCGACAAGCACGACCAGATCAAGAAGGTGGCGCTGGAGCGGGAAAGGGCGCTGCTTTCGTGCATCTCGGCTGAAGAAACCGAGGTTTTGATTAAACTGCTGCATCGGCTGCACACCAACCTGCCCAATGTCGAAAAGGCGACGGCGGCCTATGTGCATGAACACCTGGCAGGCCGGGAAGGCCGGTAGGTTTCGTGACGTCGGCTGGATTGGGCCGGCGGGCGAGCGGTCATCAATGAATGGATCAGAAAGGAGTGGCGCGGTGAAGAGGATAGTCGTAGTGGGCGGGGGGCATGCGGCGGCGCAATTTTGCGCCAGCATGATCGAATCGAAAGAAGACATTCAACTTTTGCTGGTCAGCGATGAATCTCATTTGCCGTATCAGCGCCCGCCTTTGTCCAAGACCTACCTGAAAGATGCCGCGCCCGAGGCGGCGCTGCTGCGCGCGGCCAGCTACTATGCCGATCACAATGCTGTCGTGCGCCTGAACAGCAGGGTGACCGACATCGACCGCGCCAGCCAGACCATTGGGCTGGATGGCGGCGAGCGCCTACCCTACGACGTGCTGGTGCTGGCCACGGGCACGCGGGCGCGCACCCTGCCATTGTTCGAGGGCGGACATGCCAATGTCTTTACCCTGCGCACGCTGGACGACGCGGTTCGCCTGCGCGAGCGCCTTCAATCGGCGCAGAATCTGCTGGTGGTCGGAGGCGGCTTCATCGGCCTTGAAATCGCCGCCACCTCGGCGCAATTGGGCAAGTCGGTAACCCTGTTCGAAGCGGCGCCTAGGCTGCTTGGGCGTTCGTCCTCGCCGGAAGTGTCCGCCTATCTGCTGGAAAAGCACCGCGCGGCGGGCGTCGATATTCGCGTTCAAACCGCCATCGACCGCATCGACGTTCAGGGAGACGCGGTAAAGGGCGTTTGGGTGGGTAATGAATACTTGCCCGTCGACGTCATCGTGGTGGGCATCGGCGCGGTGCCCAACGACGATCTGGCGCGCCAGGCCGGCCTGGAGTGCGAGAACGGGGTGGTGGTGGACGCCCATATGCGCACCAGCGATCCGGCCATCCTGGCCATCGGCGACTGCACGGCGTTTCCATCGGCGGCGCTGGGGCGGCGGATCCGCCTGGAGTCGGTGCAGAATGCCAACGACCAGGCGCGCTGCGCGGCGCTTACCGTTGCCGGCAAGCTGGCGCCTTATGCGGCCCTGCCCTGGTTCTGGTCGGATCAGGGCGCCGTGCGCATCCAGATAGCGGGCGTGCCCGAGCAGGATCATGTGCGCGTGGTGCGCGGCGACCCCGCTCAGGACAAGTTCTCGGTGCTGTATTTCGAGGGCGATGTCCTGACCTCGGTCGAGTCCATCAATGCCGCCGCCGACCATATCGCCGCCCGCAAGCTCATCATGGCGCGCACGCCCATCCCCATGGACAGGGCGGCCGATCCGGCGATTCCGCTGAAGGACGTGGCGGCCAGCACGGCGGCCTAGATCCTGCACCGTACAGCGTGGGGGCCCCCGGTTTGCCGCCGGGCCGCCCCAAGGTAAA
>JBEBXF010000048.1:0-12596 GCA_040391725.1 Eoetvoesiella caeni
TGACCTGCTCGCGCAAATCGTCGTTGCCCATGAGACGCTGCAGGACATCGGCGGGTTCGGCGACGAACAGCATGCGCTTGCCTTTGCCCGTGATATTGGTTCTTACATTGGAGTGGATCAGCCCGCCCACGGTCACGTCGATAACCAGATCGCAATGGCCGGCGGCGGCCAGCAGGGCGGGAACCTCGCGGCCGTCCGAGGTGTACGGCGGCAAAGTGGGGTTCGACAAGCTGGATGCACCCAGCACCAGCGACCCGGCGCCCAGCGCGCGCGCCGCGGCGACGGCGGCCTCGACATACTCGGCCTTCTTGCCGATTTCGGAGATGACCGCAACAGTCTGCGTCGCATCGAGCCCGCAAAGCTTGTACTGTTCGGTAAAAAGTTCCAGCAAAGACATCGTCATAAAAAGTACCTCCGAATTTGAATCCATTCACCAAGGCAGCCTGAGCTGCCATGCTGAAACAAAAATTACGCCGGCCCTAGACCGAACGCGTGGCTCCGCCGTCCACCTGCAAGGTGGCCCCGGTCACAAAAGCGGCCGCCGGCGACACCAGATACGCCACGGCATTGGCGATTTCCTCTGGCGAACCCCAGCGACCCAGTGGAATCTGCTGGACGATCTCGCTGATTTCTTCCTCCTGGGACGTTCCGTTCTTGCCGGCTTTCATCCGGACAATGTCGTACATGCGGTCGGTGCCGGTCGCGCCAGGCTGAACCTGATTCACGCGAACGCCGTGCGGCGCCAGCTCCAGGGCCATTTGCTTCGCCAAGGTCGACAACGCCGACCTCATGGAGGCGGACAGCGAGCCGCCAATCGCCGGCTGCTTGACCCAGGTCGAGGTCAGGAAGGCAATACTGCCGCTTTTTTGTTCGACCATTTGCCGGGAAGCGGCCAGAGCCAGTTGCACCACCGGCCGCACCAGAATGCCGTAAGCTTCCGTCCAATCCTGCGGCGTGGTGTCGAGAAACGGCTTGATCCGGGGGCCCGGCGTATTCAAGACGGCTATGTCGAGGCGGCCGAATTTCGACACGATGCTTTCAACCAGGCGCCCGGTGCCCTCGGCATTGCCCAAGTCGAGGTCAAATGGAACCAGGCGGCCGGAACCTGGCGCGGCCGCCAACTGGCCGACAACCTGCCCGGCATTGCGGGAGCACACCGCCACGGTTGCTCCTTCGGCAGCCAGGCGCTGGCTGACCGCCAGGCCGATTCCCTTGCTTGCCGCCGTGACCACGGCAACCTTCCCATTCAACTGCAAATCCATTTCCAACCTCATTAAATAAAAAACTCTCGACTGGGCTTATCCCGCAGCCGGCTTACTCCGACAGCACGGATATCGCCTTTTCGGGGCACTCATGCACCGCTTCACGCGCCTTGTCCTCGTCGCCGGCGGGCACGGTACCGTCGGTAAGCAGCTCGGCATAGCCGAACTCGCCCATGCTGAATACCGAAGGACAGACCTCGGCACAGCGGCCATAGCCTGAACATTTGGTCGCATCAAAATGTACTTTCATGGTTTTCTCCAACTCCAAGATCAATGATTCAATTCGCGATCAGGCATGTTCCTGCTGCGCCTTCTCGCTGGAAATTCCAGCCGCGACCTCGCCCGGGAAATGAGCCACGAGGCTGCGTCCCAGGGCGGCGGCGCCATCCAGGAAGGCGCACGCCCCCTTGCCCGGCAAGATCTTCCCCCAGCGGATCAGGTTCTCCCTGTCGGCATCGCTGGCCCCATGCTGGTTCAAGGTTTGAATGGTCTTGGCAATCGCGTGGGTGCCCTTGATGCACACACCGCATTGCTGCGCCGACTCGCCCACATACCAGTTGGACACCTTGGCGGCGAAAGCCACCGGGTCGTCATGCTCGCCCAGCACGGTAACGGCGCCGCAGCCCCAACCGCTTTCGGCCTCGCGACATGCCCCGAATTCGCACGAAATCGCCGAACCGCCAGGACCGATCATTCCGCCGAACCAGCCGCCCAGGGCAAAGCCCCTGGGCCGGGAAACAAAACCGCCGCCTGCCGTTTCAAACAGGTCGGCAATGGACACGCCGAATGGAATCTCGTACACACCAGGCTTGCGGCAAGCGCCAGCCAGCGTCACCAAGGCCGTGCCCGGCGAATCGGCCGTGCCTTGCTCGCGGTAGCGCTGCCCGCCATGACGCGCTATCCAGGCCGCATGCGCCAGGGTTTCCACGTTCGAAACCAGCGTCGGCAAATCGTCGACGCCCCGCTCGAAGGGACGCGGCGGCTTGGATAGCGGCAAGGCCGGCCCGCCATTGATGGCGCGGCAAACCGAGGTTTCCTCGCCGGCCACATAAGTAGGCTCGACCATGAAGACTTCCGGCACGGGCCCATCGCCCAGCAAGCCCGCGTCTTGAAGCTCGCGCAAGGCAAGCCTGACGGCGGCTTCGGTTTCAGGATGCGACAAATACACAATGGCGCGCCGCGCGCCGCAGACTCTGGCCGCCAGCAGCAGGCCGTCCAGCACCAGATGCGGCCTGTGCGTCAACAGCCAGCGATCCTTGAGCGAGCTGGGCTCGCCTTCTTCCCCATTCGCCACCACCACTTTGGCGCCGGACGCCGCGGCGACGCCCCGCCATTTGATGCCGGCGGAAAAACCCGCCCCGCCGCGGCCGCGCAGACCCGATGCGGCCAGCTCGCCCAGGACATCGACATCGTCTGGATAGCGATACGTGCCGGCTTCCAGCTCGGCAGCCAGGTTCATGGGACTGGCCACGGACTGCGGCAGAAGCAGGCGTGGCTCCAGTCCCGGATAGACTCCAGCATTGATCATGCCGCACCCCCCTTCGTCCGAGATACGATGGCCTGCAAGGCCTCTTCCAGCGACAGGACGTCGCCATACTTGGCCTCGATATCGAACAGGCTGGCTTCATGGGGCTCGACCGCCCGATCGCCCACGCATTCGCGCACGACGAAGGCCGGCCAGCCCAGCATGCACGCATCGACGGCAGTGGCCCGCACGCAGCCGGATGTGGTAGCGCCGCAGATCATGACGCTATCGACGCCTTTCGCCGTCAAGAAGGAATTCAGGTCGGTGCCGGTAAACGACGAGGCTGCTCGTTTGACGACAAGCGCTTCTTCATCGCGCCGGCCCAATCGCGGGTCGACTTCGACCCAGTTGCTGCCTTCAAGCAGCCCCTTCATGGCGGGCATTTTCTTGAGCCAGACGTTGTCGGCAAGCATGGCTTTCGAAAATGCAATCGTCGTGAAAACGACGGGGCATCGTGCGTCGCGGGCAGCGGCAAGCAAGCGGGAGGTGGCCAGCACGACATCGTCCAGATTCGACCCCGCCGGAAAGGCCTCGTCGGTAAACCCGTTGATCAAGTCGACGACGACCACGGCCGGCCTGGCGCCGAATTGCAGTCTGCCACCCAGCCCCCTTCCTGCATACTGGGTAGCGACCCGAGTCCGCCACTCTTGACCCATGACTTGTCCGTTCACGTATGCGCTCACTTTTCAAGGGCTTCGGCCGCGGCTGCGGCTTTCGCGCCGGTATCCTTTCTCAGCGCCGTCGAACGTTCCGCATCCATTTCGAACGACGGCCATTCGCCCGGGGCCGCTTTCATCATGTCCGCGTAAAAGCGGTACATATTGCGTTGCACGCCTTCTTCGTAGCGGGTTCGATAAACCTCGCCCGGGCCCGGCCAATACTCGCGCACCGGCTGGGCAATGCCGATGCCGGGCGTACCCATCTTGTAGTTGAGCTTGAGCCCCAGCTTGTCGACAGCCATGGAATTGCCCGAACGGCTGATCGTCGTCCAGGGCTCCGTGTCGTCCATTTCGAACACGCCGCTCAGGGAAAAGGTGCCCAGGCCCGCCGTGTAGGCACGTTCTTTTTGCTCCGGGGTCATGTTCTTGTAGCCGAAGAACCAGTTCCAGAACTCGACCTTGCCTGGCCCCTTGGGCTGGAAAAGCCGCACGGTGAGCGCGGCGGTGGGCGCGTGCTTGGAGCCGTCCTCGGTTACCGGCAAGGCCAGGATGGCGCAATTGGGAAATACGTTTCCGACGAACACCCGCGCGCGCCTGGCGACTTCGAGCTGCTCGGCGGAAATGCGCGCGGTATTGAACGTGGCGGCCAACTGCTCGGGAAAGCCCAGGAACTTGGGGCCCGGTTCTTCGGCGCTGTTGGCCATGGAAAAGCTCAGGGAATGCCCGGGAGAAGCCTGGATGTGATAGCCCTTCATATTCTCGGCGAACGAGACCGGGAAGGATCCGATTTCAAACACCGAGCGGTGCAGGGTTCCCAAATGGTAGTCGTCGCCCGCGAAGTTCTCGGCGCCCGACTTCCAGTCCGCATCGAAAACAAAGCGCTGCGGCGGCCCCAACACCTCGACGCCATGCTCGTTCAGCCCGAACAGCAAATCCAGATACCACGCCATGCCGCCCAGGTACTCGCGCAACGGCGGCGCCGATTCGTCCAGGCTGGCGTAGACAAGCCCGTGCAATTGTTCGACACGGGGAGCATGGGCCAGCCCGTTATCTTCCTTGGCCGTGCCTTCAAGCGCGTTCTTCCATAGGGGCGCGCCCACGAACTCCCCCTTGGTGTTGTAGGTCCACCCGTGATACGGGCAGCGGAAATGCGAAGTATTGCCGGACGAGGAACGGCACACCTGCACGCCGCGATGCCGACAGGCATCGAGCATGACGTTGATCTTGCCGCCCTCATCGCGCACCACGATGAAATCGTCTTCGCCGATTTTGCGCACGACGTAGTCGCCGGGCGCCGGTATCTCCGATTCGTGCGCCATAAACACCCAGCAACGGCCAAAGACCTTGCGCAGTTCGTCCTTGTATAGATCGTCATTGCCGAAAATCGCCGCCGGCACACTGCCGTAGCCGACGCCCTCGTCCAGTTCGTCAATCAAACGTTCGGCATCGCTTTTCGAGGCGGCGGGCCTGGAATTCATAGACATATCGATTTACTCCGGAATATTCAAAAAAAGAAGGCCAGGTTGTGCGCGGGAATCGCCGTGTGATCCAGGTAGATCACCCGCTTGAGCAACCGCCAGCCGCCGTTTTCAATGCCGAGCACGTCGTGGCGCTCGCCCGAATAAATATTCGGCACGACATTCTCCTGGCGGGTGCGGAAGACCAGGACATTGCTGCGCACGTTGACCTTGTCGCCCTGCCGTTCGCTCACCCGGATGTTGGAGACGTGATGGCGAACCCGCGAAGGCGGATCCTCCGCCCAGGCAAGGCCCGTTTCATTGCGTCGGACTTTTGCGTCCAGCGAGCCATAGCGCTCGTCCAGATGAAATGCCTTGTCGACGAAACCCAGCCCCCTGGCCCGCTCCACGGTAGTGCGCAAAGGCATCTGGTAAACGATGTCCTTGCTGACCATCGTCTCCATCCATTGGCGCTCTTCGAGCAGATCCAGCAACTCGACTTCGCGGTTCAGCCAATTGACGATCTCCAGGTAAAAACCAGGATCCTTGGTCAAAGCTTCATTCATAATCGGTTCGTTCATATTCATCTCGTTTCCCCATCCTCACCTGAAGTTCTTTATTTCTTTGAAAATGCCATGGCGAATATCAGCATAGCGCCGACGATCATGGTTTGGGCATAGGCGCCGACCTGCATCAGATTCATGCCGTTCTGCACGAATACAATCAGGAACGTGCCTGCCACCACCGCCATGGTTCGCCCGACACCGCCGGTCTGCGGGGCGCCCGCTATCACCCAGGCGGCAATCGACTCCAGCGGAAACGACACCCCGATGCTCGACTCGCCGGTATTCAGGCGCGCCGTAAGCAAAACTCCCGACAAAGCCGACAACATGCCGGACAGCACGAAGGCAATGACGGTGACGCGCACGGTGCGCACCCCCGAGAGCATGGCGGCGCGCATATTGCCGCCAATGGCATAAAGATGGCGTCCGTAGCGAGTCCACTCGAGCAGCACATAGACCAGCGCAATCGAACCGATCATGACCACGACCGGCACGGGTATGCCCAACAGCGTGCCATAGCCGAAGACTTCGCCGAACTCGGGCGGCAAGCCATCGATGGGCACGCCGCCGCTCAGGAACAAGGCAATGCCGAACACCACGGAAGACATGCCCAGGGTCATCATGAAAGACGGAATGCGCAGAACGGCGGCGCCTATGCCGTTGATCAGCCCCACCAGGCCGCCGACCACGACCGCCGCGAAAGTGCCTGCGCAAATCGCCCAGGCCGGCGAGCCTGCTCCGTCCTGATACATGCCGCTCATCGTCATGGCGCCCACGATGGAGGACAGCGCCACGATGGTTCCGACCGACAGATCGATGCCGCCGCCCACCAGAACGATCAATTGCGCCAGGGTGACCAGCAGCAAATACACCGCCTGGCGCGACACGTTCAGTTGATTGTTCAGGCTGAAGAAGTCGGGCGCCATGACGGCGAATACCAACAAGGCGAATACAAACAACGCCGGCAGCACCAACGCATAGCGATTCTGGCGCAGCCACCTGGCGGGGGATATGACGTTCGCCTCGGGGGTCACGGAGTTTGCGGACATAGTCGTACTTGAAGGTGAGATAGCCATGGGATCGATCACTCAAAAAACTGTTCAAGAATAAGGTGCTGCTCGTAGCCGGCCCGTTCGAATTGTTGCGCATCACCAGCAAACGATTCGACAGACCCAATAGCTCGGGCAAATCGGACGAAATCAGCAGGACGGCCGCGCCGGATGCGCTGAGTTCGCTGATATACCGATAGACGGCGGCCCGGGCGCCGACATCCACTCCGACGGTGGGTTCGTCGAAGATATAAACATCGATGGCCTGCCCCAGGCCTTTGGCCAGCAAGACCTTTTGCTGATTGCCGCCCGAAAAATTTTCCATGGCCTCGCCAAGCCGGCCCGCGGGAAAATCCACCATGGACGACAGGTGGCGCGACGTTTCCGCCTCGGCCTTGCGGCGCAAGAACCGGCTTCGGCCGGGGCCGAACGCCAGCGAGGACAACAGCATGTTTTCGCTGGCCGGCCGCATCATCGACAGGCCGTCACGCTTGCGATCCGGGGGGCTATACCACACGCCCGCGTCGATGGCCTGGGCCGGATGCCGGAAACGCACAACCTTGCCGTCGACGGCAATATTGCCGCGCACCGCGTCCAGCAAGCCGAAACAGGCCTGGCCGAGCTCGCTTTTGCCGCAGCCCACCAAACCGCCCACGCCGACGATCTCGCCCGCGCGCACTTCCAGGCTGACATCTTCCAGCTCTTTTCCCGCGGTGGACAGATTCCGGATTTCCAGGCGCACCGCCCCCAGCTCCGTCCTGGGCGCCGGGTATAGATCCGCCAACGTACGGCCGCTCATCAACTCGATGAGGCGCGACTCGTTGGTGCTGGCCGAAACCGTATCCACCCATGCGCCATCCCGCAGCACCGTGACCACATCGCCCAGCTCGGCGATCTCCTCCATCCGGTGCGTAATGTAGATAATGGCCGTGCCTTGCGCCTTCAGCTTCGCCAGCAAGGCGAACAAAGCCTGGGTATCGTGCGTGCTCAATGACGCGGTCGGCTCGTCCAATATCAATACTTTCGGCACGCAACGCAGCGCCTTGCAAATTTCAACCATTTGCTGCTTGCCGCGCGACAATTCGCCCACCAGCGCGTTCTCGTCCAGGTCGAAACCCAGTCGTTCGATCAGCGCCCGGGCTTCGCGGCGCATAACCGCCTTGCCAAGAATGCCGCCCCACGCCATGGCCTCGTCGCCCAGGGCGATATTGTCGGCAACGGTAAGATTGGGCACCAGGGAAAACTCCTGGAACACGGCACGCACACCATGGCTGCGCGCCTCGTTCACCGAACGAAAACAGCCGGTATGCGAGCCAATGCTAAGGCGGCCCGCCGTAGGCTGGTCAGCCCCGGCCAGCAGGGAAATCAACGTCGACTTCCCCGCCCCGTTTTCCCCGAAAAACACATGGACCGTGCCGGGCATGATTTCCAGGCTGATGTCTTTCAATGCCCAATGCGTGCCGTAACGCTTGCCAAGCCCGCGCAGAGACATCGCACTTCCGGCGTGGACGTCGCGGCGCGGTTCAAACGGTTCATCCGCATCCGGCTGCATACGCTGCGCGGAAGGCGCCGGGTTCGACGATACGGCTTGCATAAGGCCTCCTACTCGACCTTGAACACAGGCTTGAAGCCCCGGGGAGCCATGGAGATTCCCGCATCCAGCTCCTTGATGTTGGATTGGTCGTAGAAGCCGACCACCGGCGTGGCCGGAGAAATGACCTCTTTTTTCTCCAGCGCCCGCACCGCCTGGTCAACGGCGATACGCCCGATCGTGACGACGGCCTCCACCCCCGAGGCCTCGATGGTCTTGGCCTTGATGCCCTGGTACACCCCGGGCGTCAGATACAAGGACACCAGCTTGACGTCCTTGCGGCCATGGGCCCGCAATACCGGCACGCCCGCCTCGGCCGTGACCGCCGTTCCAACGATGTAGTCCAGTTTCTTGTGAACCTGCAGGGCATCTTCGACCAGACGCGCCTGCACTTCCTTGCCGATATCGCCATACTTGGTTTCGACGATATCGATGGCGCCGCCCTTCACCCCCTCCAGGAAGCCTTTGTTGAACAGCTCGACAAAGCCGGCTCCAGAGGGGCCGGGAAACCACGCGACCTTGACCGGCGTCGTTCCCGCCGGATGACGCTTGGCAAGATACTGCCCGGCGTTGTAGCCTTCACCGTACGGCGAAGCCAAAGTGCGGGCGCTGACATCCTTGAACGATACGCCATTCAGCACGTCCACGACGACGACATTCTTTTTCCTGACTTGCTCGAGCGCGTTGGTCAGGCCGTCGTACGAAACCGCCCCCACCAGAACTGCATTGGCGCCGCCCGCGACACAGTTTTCGATCTGGGAAATCTGATTGTTCAGGTGGTCAAAACCGCCCGCGTCCATGACTTGCAGCTTTACCCCCAGACGCTTGGCTTCCTCCACCATTCCGTAATCCGCGCCGAGCCAGAAGGAATCCTTCAAATGCGGATATGCCGCACAGATCTTCCATGGCTGGGCGGCCTTGGCCAGGGGCCGGTAATCCACGATCGACTCTTTACCATCGGCCGCCACCGACTTTACCTTGACCGGAAACCAGTCGGCAGCCTGGCTGGCGCCACAAAAAGACAGTGCACCAATAACAGCTAGCGCATTGCACAATGCACGGCATTTCATCGTTGTTCTCCTCTTCTTTGATTTAAGGACACAAAATTGCATGCAATTATGTGCGCAATTGAATTATGCCGAATAGCAGATATCGAAGATACTCGGGACTTTCCCTAATCCGTGAATCAGCCGGGCAGCAGGCTGCGCTGGATGCGGCGCTCCGCCTGCTCTTGCTCGTCCAGAACACTGACCGACATATGCACCTCGTCGTGCATGGCGACGCGCACCACATCCTGCTCCCAGGGTACATGCACCTGGGGGCCAAGCTGCCGGGCGCCCGCATCCGCCAGCGCCCGCGCCGACTCTTCCGCGTCGTCCACCTCGACACGCAAGGCGAATCCGTGGCCATAGCGCCGCCCAACCTCGTGGTCATCGACGAACGCCCATTGTTCGTCGGAAAACAGCTCTATAGCTGCCGGGCACACGGCCAGCAATGCCCCCCGCTGCCCTCCCGGATGCTCCCAAACATCCACGGCCTTCAAGCCCAGCCCCTTGTCGTACATGGCCATCGCGGCATCCAGGTCGGAAACGCGCAGGCAGACCCTCAATTCGCGAAACGCCCTCCGCTGCCCGCCCGGATGGTTCTCCGGCCGACTGACGAGACAATATAAATTGCCGTCCGGCGCGTAAAAATGCGTCCAGGCCGTTCCCCAGTTCTCGCCGGCAACACCGCGATGGATCTCTCCGACGAACTCCACGCCCTTGCCTTCCATTTCCTTGCGGGCGGCGTCGACATCCGCGACCAGGAACCCCGTGACCGGATGGGAAAAATGACTGTGCTCTTCGTCGCTGGGCTTGAACACCTCGAACGCATCGCCGTTCGGCAGGCCGAATACCACGGCATTCTGCTGTTCCATGGCCACGTCCAAACCAAGCACATTCGCCGCAAAGTCGCGCATGCGCGCATATTCCCCGGTTCTGGATCCCAGCCAGGCTATCCCAAGTATTTCCATGTCACGCTCCTTTGGTTCGTGCGCGCCGGCAAGGCCTCGCACGTTGATTTATCCACCAATCCACCATTTATTTGCATAAATAATTGCATGCAATAATAGCTATCAAGCTCGATGGATGCATCGGGGTTAATACGGAAAAGTCGCGGTACACCCGCCGCTGCCGCGTAAGGCTTCACCGCGGCGTGAAGAAGGCCGTCAAGATACTCCGATCTTTAGCCGGCCCGACCTTTTATCAATGCAAGTCGAAATCCACGCGCGTGGCGGGGCCGTCGTCGTCACCGGCGGCATCGGTCTTGGGAGCCACGATGAAGATCCGGTCGGTCAGGTTTTCCGCGGCGGCCAGGATCTGTTCATAAACGGCCTGCGCACGCGCCTCGGCGAGCTTATTCAAAGCCTGCTTGCCCAGCGGAGCGGAGGCGAGCAGCAAGGCCTTCATCTGATCGGGGGGGATCGATTTGGCGAAGCCGATGGCGTTGCGCGGCTTGTCCTTGATCTTGGCATTGCTGTAGACCTTTTCCAGATACTTGGTGCGGTCGGCGTCGGTCAGCGGGATGTCGGCCGCCTCGGACTTCTTGCCGCCGGCCGCCCGGGCCTTGAGCGCTCGGATCTGGCCGTCCAGCCAGGCCTGGCGCAGCCCTGCCTCGTCGGCCTGCGGGTCGGCGCGACCGGTGATGTCCATCTTCAAGGCGGGACGGTCGGAGAGCGCCTTGACCAAGGTGGTGATGCTGGACTTGGCCTTGTCGTCGAGCCCGGCGCTGCCCGGCGCGAAGTCGATGTGCGAGAGATCGGCCCCGCTGCCGAAGGCCGAGGCCAGCAGCTTGAAGGGCGCGGTCACCGCCTTGGTCAACGTGTTCACGATCACCTGTACGATGATGCCGCCCACTGAAAACTGCGGATCGTCCAGCGAACCGGAGATCGGCAGATTGATGTCGATGTTGCCGCTGGAGTCCTTCAGCAGAGCGACGGCCAGCAGCACCGGCAGCTTGACCGCATCGGCGCTGCCCGACGGCTTGCCGAAGGTAAGCTGGTTGAGCAGCACTTTGTTGGTGGCCTGCAGGGCGCGGTCCTTGATCTGGTATTGCAGGTCGACCGACAACTTGCCGCGCTCGATGGCGTAGCCCACGTACTTGGACGAATACGTGGTGAACCGGGGCAGATCCACGCCCTTGGCGGAGGCTTTGAGATCCAGCGCCAGGTAGCGCGAGAAAGGCTGCACCGTGCCGGAGACGGAAAAGGGAGCCGTGCGGTAGACGCGGCCCGCGACGCTGACTTTGGCCGGCGTGGGCTTGGCCGAAGACACCGCGGTCAGGGTGCCGTCGATGGAGGACAACTCAGCGCGGTAGTTGGGCCGCACGAAATGGTCGTTGAACGTCATGCGGCCACGCTTGAGCTTGACGCTGTGGATCGAGATATCGGGGCCAGCGCCGGCGGGCCGGGCCTGCGGCTGTTCCTTCCCGGCGGCATGAGCCCGGCGGGTTTGCGTGTCCTGGGTGATGGAGCCGGCGGCCTTGCCCTCGCCCACCAGGACGTCCGCCACGTTAAGGTGCGCGCTGCTGTTGAGCAGGATGTTGCCGTAGAAATCATCCAGCAGGATGTCGCCCAGTCCCAACTGGAGTTTCGCCCCTCCCATGGCAACGTGCATATTGCTCAGGCCAAGATGCTTCCAATTCAGGAATGGCGCCTTGTTCACGCGATCCTGAAGGTCGAGGTCGTTGACTTGAACCGCGCCGCGCCAATCCGCCTGCATAGGCTTGCCCTCGCGGGCCAGGGCGAATTCCGCATTGCCACGCGCGCCCACGGACAGGCTGCGCACCGTGGCGTTCAGACTGGAGGCAATGTAGGGGGCGAGCGAGGCGGCGTTGAACTTGGCAAGATCGACCGAGGTTTTCAGCGTCAAGGGCTGGGCCGTGAGAGAACCTTTGAGCGCCAGCGTGCCTGCTTTCTGGATGCCGTCGGCCTGGAGGGAGAAGTTCGTTGGTTCGGCGTCCAGGGCCAATCGATCGGCCCTCAGCGTCAGCGATCCGACGGACAGATCCACGCCGGGCTTGACGGAGTCGTCGCGGGCGGCGAATTGCGCCAGGCCCAGCGTCACATCGCGGGCTTGAACCGCCGTGCCCGCGACCTCGACGTTGCCTTCCAGGCTTAGTTGCCCTTTTTGTATGGTCATGGGCGCAAAATGATGCACCGCCGCCGCAAGCGGGGCCAACCCGAACTGGTGAAGCCGAACCTGCGCCTTGACCGAGAGCGGCTGAAGGATGACGGGCGCCTGGATCCGCAAAGAGCTGCCGTCCGACGGATTGTCCATGTTCAGTTGCACGAGCATGGGCTGATCCGCGCTTTGCGGCAGCGCAATGTGCTGGATCTCGGCGCTCAGGCCTTTAAGCGGGTAGTCTAGGCCGACCGGGTCATCGCGCAGGTGAACCTCGCCGGCTTCGAGCTTGACGGTGTCGATGGAAACCTTCCAGGCGGATGCATC
>JBEBXF010000049.1:0-12427 GCA_040391725.1 Eoetvoesiella caeni
CAAGGAGACAACATGCTTCGAAAGCTAGCTTTGGGTTACATTGCCGCGGCCATTCTGGGCGCCGGCAGCGCCTCCGCCGCGCAGGCGCCCGTAAAAATCGGCTTCATCACCACCTTGTCCACGCCCGCCGGCTATATCGGCGAAGATGCGCGCGACGCCTTCAACCTGGCCATCAAGGACGGCAAGCTGGGCGGCGTGCCGGTTGAGTTGGTGGTCGAAGACGACGGCCTGAAGCCCGGCTCGGGCAAGCAGTCGGCCGACAAGATGCTGCAGGAAGGCATAAAGCTGTTCACCGGCATCAATTTTTCCAATGTGCTGACGGCGGTGGCCCCGACCGTGCTGCAGCACGGCGCGTTCTACGTCAGCACCAACCCTGGCCCTTCGCCCTTTGCCGGCGCCAAGTGCAACAAGAACTACTTTGTCGCCTCGTTCGAAAACACGCAAATGCACGCGGCGGCGGGCGTGGCGGTAGACCAGTTGAGCTACAAGAACGTGGCGCTGGTGGCGCCCAACTACCAGGCCGGCCGCGAGGCGCTTCAGGGTTTCAAACGCACCTACAAAGGCAAGGTGGATGCCGAGATCTACACCAAGCTCGACCAGTCCGACTTCTCGGTGGAGCTGGCCCGGCTGCGCGAACTGGCGCCGGCCGCCATCTATGAATTCGAGCCGGGCGGCGCGGGCATCAATTTCGCCAAGCAGTATGCCAACTCCGGGCTTAGCAAAAACATACCGATGGTGCTGCCGGTCTTCTCCATGGATCTGCGCATGATCAAGGCCACGGGCTCCGCCGCCAATGGGCTGTACACCGTAGCCCTGTGGTCGCCCGAGCTGGACAACCCGCAAAACCACGAATTCGTCAAAGCCTTCGAGAAAGCCTACGGACGGGTGCCCACCCACTATGCCGCGCTGGCCTACGACACGGCCAACCTGATCGCTTCCGCGCTGCATGCCGTGAACGGCGACCTGTCGCGCGCCGACGATTTCCGCGCCGCGCTGTACAAGGCCGATTTCAAGTCGGTAAGGGGCAACTTCAGCTTCAACACCAACCACCACCCCATCCAGGACTACTACCTCATGCAGATCAAGCCGGATGCGCAAGGCAATCTCATGCCCTTCGTCGTGCGCAAGGTGCTCAGCGAAGCCAAGGACACCTTTGCCGGCCAATGCCCGCTCAAGCCATGACGCAGCACGGACACGAACTGGTCTTCGCCAGCCAGCAGGAACGGGCCAGGCAATACAACGCGCGCGCCTCGGTGACCGACTTCGACGCCTGCGCGCGCGAGTACACCCGGCTGGCCGACATCGCCAAGCGCGAATGCGCGGGCATCTACGACCTGCATTACGGCCAGGGCGCCGCCGAACGGCTGGACATCTTTCCGGCGATGCGCCACCAGCAGCCCGCGCCGCTTTTCGTGTTCATCCATGGCGGCTATTGGCACTCGCAGGCCAAGGAAGACGCGCCCATCATGGCCAAGGCGTTCACCGACGCCGGCATCGCCGTCTGCACGCTGGAATACACCCTGCTGCCCGAGGCCACCCTGGCGGAAACCCTGCGCGAAGTGCGCAGCGCCGTGTCCTGGCTGTACCACAACGCCGCCGCCTACGGCGTGGACCGCAATCGCATCCACGTGGGCGGCAGCTCGGCCGGCGGCCATCTGGCGGCCATGCTGGGCGCGGCCGGCTGGCAAGGGCAATACCAGCTTCCCGACAATGCGGTCAAAGGCGTGCTCAGCCTCAGCGGCCTGTACGACCTTCGCCCGCTATGCGATATCTACGTCAACGAATGGCTGCAACTGCATCCGGAACAGGCGCAGCGGCTGAGCCCGCTGTTCCAGTTGCCGGCCCGGGACGTGCCCGTCGTGCTGGCGGTGGGCGGCCTGGAAACCGACGGCTTCAAGAACCAGACCTACGCCTACGAAGCGGCCTGCCGGGAAAAGGGCCTGGACGTGCGACGCGTCGAAACCCCGCATTGCAACCACTTCGACCTGCTGTGCGAACTGTGCGACTCCAACAGCGATCTATCGCAGGCGACGTTCGACATGATCCTGCAGCGGGGTTGATGCCTTCCCGCCCCTGACGGCTGGCGAAACATGGAGCAAGCCTGCTTACTCCTGATTTCGCCCATAAAGATTCGGCGGCCGGCCTGTTGTTTTGCGGAACATGGTCGAGAACGACGAGGGGCTTTCATAGCCCATGTCCAGGGCCACGCTGGTTACGCTGTCGCCCAGCGACAGCCGCGCCATGGCGGCGAAAGCGCAGGCCTGCTGGCGCCAATTGACGAAAGTAATGCCGGTGCCCGCCACGAAGCGGCGATAGAACGTGCGCTCGCTGATATGCAGTTGCCTGGCCCAGTCGGCCGGCCTGGAGGCCTGGGTCGGCGCCTTGAAGAAAGCCTGGCACAGCCGGGCCAGTTGCTCGTCGCGGGGCATGGGTAAATGCAGGGGAACCACCGGCTGCATCACGGCCTCCTGCAGCAACAGCTTCATCAGTTGCCCGTCGCGGGCGTCCAGGTCGTAAAGAGGGGGCACGGCGATAGCCGCGCTTATCAATTCCTTCAGCAAGGGCGAAACCTCGATCACCTGGCATTTCTGGGGAGGCTCGGCGACGGTGCCCTTCCTGAAGTAAAGGTTGTGGGTGGTGGCGTTGAGCATGCGCAGTTGATGCTGGACATCGTGCGGAATCCATACTGCAAAACCCGGAGGCACCACCCACGCGCCGAACCGGGTTTCCAGTTGCAATGTACCCGTCTTGACGTACAGCAGCTGTATGCGCCGGTGCGAATGGATCTCCACCATCTGGTCGCTGGGGTAGTTGGCCAAAAAGGCAACGACGTCGCGATCGGTGTTTTCTATCCGGTCAAGATGTTGATGAGGCGGCATGGGCATGGCGTCATTCCGTGGGGCTGATGGGATGGCTGAAATTCAATGATGATTGTCTTATATTCTAAAGACAGACACCAGCCGCTTGCGTATATTCTCAGCATACCCCTCTTGCCACAATGAGTATTCATCATGAACGAAGCCGCCATTCCGGCCCCTCACTCGTCCCCTTCCCACGATAAAACCTCCGGCGTCGCCTACCGCGTCCTGACGGCGATCAGCGTCACGCACCTGCTCAACGACATGATGCAGTCGGTGCTGGTCGCGCTGTACCCGGTCCTTAAAGGCAATTTCGACCTGAGCTTCACGCAGATCGGCTTCATTACCCTGGCGTTCCAGTTCTCGGCGTCGCTGCTTCAACCCCTTATCGGACACTTCACCGACAAGCGCCCCAAACCCTACTCCCTGCCCATAGGCATGGGTTTTACCTTCTGCGGCCTGATCCTGCTGTCGCAGGCCTGGAACTTTCCCAGCGTCGTCGTCGCCGCCGCTCTGATAGGCATGGGCTCTTCCGTCTTCCACCCTGAATCGTCCCGTGTGGCGCGCATGGCCTCGGCGGGCCAGCACGGCCTGGCGCAATCCATCTTCCAGGTGGGCGGCAACCTGGGCTCATCCATCGGCCCCCTGCTGGCCGCGCTGATCATCGTGCCCCGGGGCCAGGGCAGCGTGGCCTGGTTTTCCCTGGGCGCCTTGCTGGCCATCGTCATACTCAGCCAGGTCAGCCGCTGGTATGCCCGCCACCTGACCAGCAGCCGCGGCCGCGCCCGCCTGGGCAAGGTCGAAACAGGGCTCGCACGCCGGCAAGTCATGAAAGCGCTCAGCGTGCTGCTGGTTCTGGTGTTCTCCAAATATTTCTACCTGGCCAGCCTGACCAGCTACCTCACGTTCTACCTGATCCACCGCTTCGGCGTTTCGATCCAGAACGCGCAGTACTGCCTGTTCGTCTTCCTGTTCGCCGTGGCTCTGGGTACGGTCGTAGGCGGCCCCGTGGGCGACCGCATCGGACGCAAGCGCGTCATCTGGGGCTCCATTCTTGGCGCCGCGCCCTTCGCGCTGCTGTTGCCCTACGTCAACCTGACCTGGACCATCATCCTGGTTTTCATCATCGGCACCATCATCGCCTCGGCCTTCTCGGCCATCCTGGTTTACGCGCAGGAACTGGTGCCCGGCAAAACCGGCACCATCTCGGGGCTGTTCTTCGGCCTGGCCTTCGGCATGGCCGGCATCGGCGCCGCGGCGCTGGGCAGTCTGGCCGATGCAACCAGCATCGAGTTCGTCTATCATGTATGTGCCTTCCTGCCTCTGTTGGGCGTCACAGCATTCCTGCTGCCGAACGAAGGACGACGCTTCAAGTCGTAGCCGCACGCCAGCCGGAACGACTCCACAAAACAGCGCCGTTGCCTTGACCGCTTAGGAGTAGTTCCATGACTGAGCTGCACACGCTTGCACGCGCAAGCAATACACCGCCAGAGCGCGCCGACGACGACACCGATCGGCCCGCCTCCAAGGCACAAGAGTCTTCCGGGCTGATAACCCGCCTGGGACGCTGGTGGGAGCGTGAGCGCAGACTGACCTCGGCCGAAATCAAGCCCCTGTACACAGCCAGGCTGACCGACGTCGGCGCCAACCGCGCGGCCAAGCAATGGTGCCTGCAATACAGCGCCGCGGACGGCAAAGACCGGCGCGCGCTGCTGGCTCAACTGGTCGAAACCGGCGCCACGCTCAGCCCGCGAGCCGATCGGGGCCTGCTCCTGCTGCGACGCCTCAACATGCAGGCGGCCGGGCTGCAATTCATGGTCGAGCTGCGCGCCGACATGCTGCGCTGGCGCAACCAGGTCGCGGGCCTTACGGTCCTTGAACACGAACTCGAAACTCTGCTGTCGAACTGGTTCGACGTGGGCATGCTCGAGCTCAAGCCTATTACCTGGGACTCGCCGGCCTCACTGCTGGAAAAACTCATCCAGTACGAGGCCGTGCACGAAATCCGCTCATGGGACGAGCTCAAGCACAGGGTGGCCGACAACCGGCGCTGCTACGCCTTCTTCCATCCGCGCATGAGCGACGTGCCGCTGATTTTCGTGGAAGTGGCGTTCGCTCATCAAATGGCGGACAACGTGCAGGTGCTGCTCGACCCGCAAACCCCGGCCGAAAGCCTGAGCAAAGCGCGCTGGGCCATTTTCTATTCCATTTCAAACACCCAGCCCGGATTGCGCGGCATCAGCTTCGGCAATTTCCTGCTCAAGCGCGTCGTGGACGAACTGCTGCGCGAAATGCCCCGCCTGAAATCCTTTGCCACGCTTTCGCCCATACCCGGATTCACCGACTGGCTCAAGAAACAGGACAACCGAACCCTGCAGGCACTGCTGCACAATCGCACCGAAACCGAAACGCGCACCGACAGCCAGGCCGGGACAAGGTGGGCCGCAAAGCTGCAAAAGGCGGCCATGGGCCAAGCCCCCGAACTCGTGCAAAACGCCGGCTTGAGGCTGGCCGCGCACTACCTGACCACCATGAAGAACGGGCGGCCCATCGACCCGGTCGCCCGCTTCCACCTGGAAAACGGCGCCCGCATCGAACGCGTCAACTGGGCCGCCGACCGCTCGGCCAAGGGCCTGGAGCAGTCCTGCGCCCTCATGGTCAACTATCTGTACGACCTGGACGAACTGGATCAGAACCTGGTGCAACTGACCGCGGGCAAACCCAGCCTGGGGCGCAACCTGAAACGGTTGCTGCCCTGAGCAGCAAGGCTTCCAGGCCTTGTTCGTCGGCCTCGTTGGCGGGCGCATGCCGTCACCTGGCCGCGCTTTATTCCGCAACGCGGCCTTCGGCATCCCGCCAATCCAGTTGCCATGCGCCTGAACGCCAATTCTGCAGCCACAGGGTGCACGTCAGCGTCTTTGCATCGGTAATGCCGCCGCTGCGGCAGGCTTCGACAACCTCATCCACCAAGGCCGTGCGCACCTCCAGAAACTCGTCCTGATCCAGATTCTGCTCTCCCTGAACGAGGCCGCGCGCGAAAAAGATATGGATGATTTCGGTGGAATAGGCTATGGCCAGATGCATGTCCCCCGCCTTCGCCCACTGGCTGGCGGCAAAGCCGGTTTCCTCCAGCAGCTCGCGCTTGGCGCACTCCAACGGATCTTCGCCGGGGTCGAGCTTGCCGGCCGGAAACTCCGTCATGACACGGCCCACCGGATAGCGGAACTGGCGCTCCAGCAACACGGTATTTTCATCCAGCAAGGGGATGATGACGACCGCCCCCGGATGCACGATGTATTCACGGCTGGATTCGCCCCCATCGGGCAAGCGCACCCTGTCGCGGCGAGCCTTGAGAAAACCGCCTTCGCACAAGGACTGGCTTTCGATCAGGGTTTCAACGAGATGAGCGTCGGCGGATTCGGTCATGGCAACAGGGCATCGAATGGTGAGAGCCGTTCAGCTTACCACCACAGGATTCGTTTCACTCGGGCAAAGGCCGACAACCGGATTCCACAGAAAACGCAAGGCAACAGCAGCCTAATGGCGGAGAGGCTATCCGCGCACATCCCCGGCCAGGCAATGGCATACTGAACTCAATGCTCAGTGCCGTGCGATACGTTGATGCTTATCGTCGGGGTAAAAAATGGCGAAATACCTATGGACTTGCTGATCTCCCGGGCCGCACACGCCTTGGCGGAGGGCGACGCACTCGGCGCGCTCAACCTGGTTGCCTTGCGCGACGACGCGCCCGCGCTTGCGCTGCGCGGCATCGCCGTCGCGCAGCTTGGCGACCTTGCTCTCGCCAGCACACTGCTACGCAAGGCCATACGCGCCTTCGGCCCCAGACAGCCGCTGGCCCGCGCCAGATGCATCGTCGCCCAGGCCGAGATTGCATTGGTTCTGCGCGACCTCGCCTGGTCGGCCAAAGCACTGCATTCCGCGCAAGCGGTTCTGGATGCGCACGGCGACCGGCCAAACGCCGCCCATGCGCGGCACCTCGAAGCGCGGCGGCTGCTTCTTTCAGGCCGGCTCGACGAAGCGGAACGCGTCATCGTCCCGCTCGACCTGGAATCCCTGCCGCCGGCGTCCAAGGCCATCCACCATTTGATCGTTGCGGGAATCTCGATGCGCCGCTTGCGCATCAAAGCGGCGCATGCCGCCTTGACCCAGGCCCGGCAAGCCGCGCTTCGCTCACGAATTCCCGGCTTGATGGCGGAAGCCGAACACGCGCTGCATACCCTGAAACGCCCCGCCGCGCGCCTGCTCGCGCATGGCCGGGACAAACCCCTCCTGCTCGAGGAGGTGGAAGAATTATCGGCCACACCCACGCTCATCGTGAATGCCTGCCGCAATACGGTCAGCAACAAAGAAACCGTGATTCCGCTGGCAAGCCGCCCGGTGCTGTTCTTGCTGGCACGGCTGCTGGCGCAAGCCTGGCCTGCCGACGTATCGAGGGAAGCGCTTATCGCCGGCGCATTTCGAACCAGGGTTCCCGATGAAACGCATCGCGCGCGCCTGCGCGTTGAAATCGGCCGCTTGAGAAAAGCGCTCCGCCCCCTGGCTGGCATCGATGCCACGCGGCAAGGCTTCGCCCTGGTTCCTCACGGCTCGGACAAGGTCGCCGTGCTGGCAAGCCTCGTCGAAGACCGGCACGCCGCCGTGCTGGCCCTGTTGGCCGACGGCGAGTCATGGTCCAGCTCGTCCCTGGCGCTTGCCCTGGGCGCCAGCCAGCGCACCGTACAGCGGGCGCTCGACGCCCTGGCCGCCGACGGCAAGGCGCAGTCGTTCGGCCGCGGACGCGCGCGCCGCTGGCTGATTCCGCCCCTGCCCGGATTCGCGACAACACTATTGCTCCCTGTTCCGCCGGTTGCCGCTGTCGAGGCCACACCTTGACCACGGCTCGCGACAACATTGTTACTCCCCGTCCCGCCGCCGGACGATTAGGATGAAGTTGTTCTTTCCACCAACGACCAGGACGACATCATGAAAACCTCCACCGCAAAAATCCTACGTGAATACGGCCCGTTCGAGGGCGTCGACGCCGTGCACGGACTGACCTTCGACGGTCGGCATGTCTGGTTCGCGACCGGCGGCGCATTGAAGGCGCTGGATACCGAGAGCGGAACCGCAGGGCAGTCCATAGACGTTGCCGCGGCCGCCGGCACGGCCTTCGACGGCAAGCACCTCTTCCAGATCGCCGACGGGCACATACAAAAGATCGACCCGGCAACGGGCAACGTGGTCGCCACCATCCCCGCCCCAAGCCGCGACGGCAACTCCGGCCTGGCCTGGGCCGAAGGCAGCCTGTGGGTGGGGCAGTACCGGGACAGGCTCATCCACCAGGTCGACCCCGAAACCGGCAAAGTGCTGCGAACCATTGCCTCGAACCGCTACGTAACCGGCGTAACCTGGGTCGATGGCGAGTTCTGGCACGGCACCTGGGAAGACGGAACCAGCGACTTGCGACGGCTCGACCCCGAAACCGGCGAGGTTCTGGAAACCATCGAGATGCCGCCTGAAACCGCCGTCTCGGGGCTGGAATCCAACGGCGAAGACCGTTTCTTTTGCGGCGGCGGCAGCAGCGGCCTGATCAGGGTGGTGGCAAGGTCCGGTTGACGCGCTGCGGCTGAAGGCCGGCGCTGGTTCAGAAATCGTGACGCAATCCCACCATCACGGACGTCTGGCTTTGACCTGGCACAGGATTCACGTTGACGGCGCCACCTGCGGCGGCCAAGTTGGCATTGCCCTTGTTCTGCATATAGCCCACCGAAACGTAAGTGGACGTACGCTTCGAAAGCGCATACTTCGCACGCGCCACATAGAACATTGAACGGGAACTTTCTGTTGCATTGCCATATCGCATATAGTTCACGCTACCATCAAGCGTAGCGGCCGAGGTCAAGCGCCAGGACGCGCCCAGGCTCCAAAGATCGCTGCGGTCGCCCAGGCCTTGGCCGACTCCGATGGCACCCTCACTTTTACGGTTCATGTAAGTAAGCCCCACGGTGACAGCATCGAGCCTGGCATAGCCGCTTACAACAATGCGGCGGTCTTTCTCGCCCGAACCCAATCGATAAAAATTGGGCGTAAAGCTGGGACTGTCCGAGCCGGTGATCACATCGTACGCGGTGGAAAACCCCCAGCTTGCCGAGTCGTAGGCCAGCAAAGCCGAATAAGCCCGACAGTCGCTGTTTGAAGCGTAGTTCACACCGCAATTGCTTGCACCCGGGTTGCCGCCAAGTACGGCAGGGCCGCCATTGACAGTATCCCGCCCCCGAGCATAAGCAAGGCCAAAATCAAACCCGCTCCATGTCCCGCGGTATGTCACGGAATTATTCATGCGTGCATTGGGGGTATAGGAGTCAAGAGTGCCGAACCCATGGGCATTCGGCCCCATGATGTTCGACGGTTTGGCCAGTGCCCAGAACAGCATGTTGTATTGGTCGCCGAACGCGATCTGCCCCCAATCGCCTCTCAGCCCGACCCATGCCTGGCGGCCGAACAAGCGGCCTTGCTGGCTTTCACCCGTGCCGGGGGCAAAACCGGCTTCCAGGTTGAAGACGGCACTGAGGTTGTCCGACAACTTCTCCATGCCACGCAAACCCCAATAGGAGGGCCACGAGGACGTCAATGTGGGAAAGTAGATGGAACTCGACTTGGTGGCGCCGATGTTGTTGGCGTATTGAATGGCCGTGTCAATCACGCCATAAAGTGTCACGCCGTCTTGAACCTGAGCCTGGGCACCCGCCGAAAAGGCCAATGCCAGTCCTGCCGCTACAATTTTGAATCTCATCACTGTTCTCCTTGGGTAATAAAACGATTGTTCTTGTTTTGAACATCATCAATCGACGAAGCCGTACCCGGAGAGCCCTGCCTTCTCTAAATCAAAGGACAACACTATCCCGAACCGCCTTGAGACGGCTTATCGATGATCATGGGTAAATCTCTATCGCAGCAGCGCTATGAAGTTTTATCTAATAGGGCTATTCATAGGCTAAAGCGTGGCTTGCCGAAGTGGGAACCGGCGCATCACTACGCACGCAAGGCCCCCTCGGCATCTCAAGACACTGCGCTCACGACTGGCGAAGCCGTGCGCCCGCGCCGATAATAGATGGCCATGGCGGCAATGGCGCCAATAAGGATCGGGATGCAGGCAGTCAATATTGCGTCCTGCGTTGAAACTTTCAGGGACAGCAACAGCCCTCCAATCGCGGGCCCGACAATCGAACCGATACGGCCCGCGGCCGCCGCGCAGCCGACTCCGGTAGCCCTGGATGCGCCGGAATAAATACCTACCGCAAGCGCGCTTTGCCCCATGGTTCCTGCTTGCAAACCCATTCCGACAAGCGCGATCCACAGTAGCAGACCTGCACGATCCCAGTGGCCATAACTGACTGCAACAATGGCTGCCATGCTTAGAAACGATGCGAAAACAAGCACGCGCGCAGTACCGAATTTAGAGAAAAGCGGGATGAGCAGCATGACCCCCAATAGCCCTCCGGCACCCATGCTGGCTGCACCCAGCGCGGTTTCGCGAGGTGCGAATCCGAAACCCAGCAATAGCGTCGGCATCCAAAGCACCAATGCGTACAACGCAGTAAATATGGAAAACGAAAATATCCACAAAAGCGCTGTACTACCGGCTAACGGCCCTGCGAACAAACTACGCACCGTTCCTTTTTCCGCAGGGTTCGGATGCTTGTTGCCATCCATGCGGTCACGCGGCAATCCAAACCAGAGAAAAGGCAGCAGCACCAGGGGCAGGAACCCGCCCACCCAGTAGATGGACGCCCACCCATGAGCTGCAATCAGGCGGCCACCGAAAACACCGCCCAATACGCTGCCAAAACCGACGCCCGACACAACCAGGATAGTGATCAACTCACGGCGGTGTGCCGGGAAGTTTTCGGTAGCCATGGCTACGGTCGGCGCAAGCACCATCCCCAACCCGATGCCCGTAATCAAGCGCAAGGTCGCCAGCACGAATACGGATTGCGCCAGGACGGTAAGGAAAGATCCCAGTGCGAAGACCAGGACACTGCACAAAATAGCCTTTCGCGCGCCAAGCCGATTTGTCAGGGACCCGCTGGCAAGGTAGCCAACGACAGCTCCCACGCTCGTTGTGACGAAAGCAGACGTAAATGCCGCTGGCGAAAGTCCCCACTCAACGGCTAGAGTCGGCACAACGAAGCTGATGGACGTGGTATCAAACCCGTCCAATACAATCGTGATGAAGGCAATGATCACAAGACGCCACCGCGCCGCGGCCGACAGGGTTGCGCTTGGCGAGCTCAACGCAGAACTATTGATCATGGATGCTCCTGATAGGCATGGGTTCGAGTACTGTCTACGCAAACGCCTCGGGCGTATCCAGGCGCCCCAGAAAATCAACGGCGCCGGAAACCTCGCCGAATCTCATCGTGGCGCGGCACGCTGAACGGAAGGAAGGCCACGGTAACGCGGATGCTTGCGGGCTTCCGTTTCGGATGTAAGAAATCCAGCTCGCCCGCATACCCGCAGAGAGGGCCCCCACCTTTTGCGGATCCATCCCGGCCACCATAGGAGCCTTGTCGAACGCATCCATGGTCCCGAACACGAACGGCAGCTCCAGGCAATGCGTCGACAGAAGCTCCTTGTCGGGCGAGGGATAGGTGAATAAATAAGTGTAGGCGCGCCGCCCCTGTCCACTGGCCTCCAATGCCCATTCCAATGACGGTTTCTGGAACATTTGCTCCGTGGAATAATCCATGAGCAACTGCGCCTGCGAAGCGCCGGGACGCTGCGCGGCAAGCCTCTCCTGATCGGACGCCGGTATGGGCGTCCCCGCCAATGCCGCCAGATCCTGCCGGTAGTAGAAAATATTGCTTTCTTCCTGAGTCGTGCCGATCAAAACGTCCATCTCACCGGCGGCCCTGCGCATGGCGTCCTCCATTTTGGCCGGACTCGGCAGAAAATCACCGTCAGCCACGGGAATGAATGGCAGCGCCGAAGTGCTTCCGGGTTCGGATCGCGCCACCACATACTTGAACGCGGCCGTTTGCGCCTCGAGGATGGCCTCGACCGAAGCCTTGCAAGCTTCCTCGCGAGCATTGGGAGCGGCTTCGTCTATGCCTAGCGCATTGAGAAACACCCGGCCAATGTCCTCTGCCTGGTCGTTGTCATACAGCACCAGGCCCAAAGGCGTGCTCTGTAAAATCGCGCGCTGCGCCAACGGCGCATTGGGCTCTTGCCGAGCCTGCAGCAAAGCGATGGAGATTGCACCAGCCGACTGCCCCATCAACGTAATGTTTTCCGGGTCGCCGCCAAAGTAGCTGATGTTGTCTCGAATCCATTCCAACGCGGCAAGCTGGTCACGCAAACCCAGGTTTCCTGGAGACACTCCCGGCAAGCAAAGAAACCCAAGCGCTCCAATGCGATAGCCGACGGTTACAACAACGATATCGCCTTCTTGAGAGAGCCGGCCGCCGTCATACCATGGCAAGGAGCCTCCGCCGGTAATGAATCCACCGCCATGCAACCAAACAGCCACCGGTTTACCAGCGCCGCCCACTGCTGGCGTCCATATCGAT
>JBEBXF010000050.1:0-12327 GCA_040391725.1 Eoetvoesiella caeni
CAGCATGAGCACGCACCGTGTCAACTGTACTGTCAATGGCGAGCCCTATAGCCTGGACGTGCCGGCCGGCCGCCTGCTGGCCGACTTCCTGCGTGACGACCTGCACCTGACGGGCACCAAGCGCGGCTGCGAAACGGCTATTTGCGGCGCTTGTTCCGTGCTGCTCGATGGCGAAGTGGTGAAGTCTTGCCTGATGCTCGTCGTGCAAGTCGACGGCCGCGCCATCACCACCGTCGAGGGGTTGGCGGACGGCGACGCGCTGCATCCGCTTCAGAAAAGCTTCATGGAGTGCGGCGGCCTGCAGTGCGGCTACTGCACGCCCGGCATGATGATGGCCTCGGCCGACCTGCTTGCCCACAATCCGAATCCCTCCGTGCACGAAATCCAAAGAGGCCTCGCGGGCAATCTGTGCCGTTGCACGGGGTACACGCAAATCATCGAATCGATACAGCACGCAGCAGCAGAAATGAATCATGGAAATTGAAAAGACGTTGACGGTCGCCGCTCCGCGCGAGCGTGTCTGGGAATTGCTGATGGATCCGCATATGATGACGGGCGCCGTGCCCGGCATGCAGTCCATCGATGTGATCAGCCCGACGGAATACGTGGCTTTGATGAAAGTGAAGATTTCCTTCATCAGCGCCAAGTTCAAGCTGCATACCCATATTGTCGAGCAGCGCGAGCCTGAGTATCTGCGCGCCGAGGGAACGGGAGAGGACGCCTCCGTGGCGAGTTCGCTGAAGCAGTCCAGCGAGATTTTCCTGATGTCCACGGCCGACGGCGGCACGGAGTTGCGCATCAAGGTGAATGTCGACGTCCTCGGACGGCTGGGCACCTTCGGGCTTTCCGTCATGAAGACGAAGGCCGACCGCATGTGGGACGAGTTTGGTGCGAACCTGGCGCGGCGCATCGATGGCGGCGACGACCAGGTTGTCCAGCCGGGTGCCGCTGATGCTTCGAGTGCCAAGGCTGAGCCGGTTTCTTCGTCCAGCGTTTCGAAATCCGCCGCTGTGGATGCTCCGGCGGCGGTTGCCGTTGCCGAGCCTGCCGGCGTTGCAGCCAGCCAGGCTGCCGCGGCGCCTGCCCTGGCGCAGGGGGAATCAAAAGGGTGGCTTGCGCGCCTGCTGGGCGGCAGCCGGGTATCCGCGCCGAGTGTTTCATCGTCCGGCCATATCCGCGTGGAAATCCGCCAGCTGGATCGCACCGTGGCGGTCGAGTGGCCGGTGGAGGCCGCGGATCAATGCCAGGCATGGCTCAAGGAGTTGCTGGAACGCTGAAGCGTATGAACGCTTCGATAACAACGAGGCAATGGCTGTAAGAAGTGAAAACCAAAGCTGCATTTTTATGGACTGGAGGAGATATTATGTTTCGTTTTAAGAAAAACGGTTTGAGCCGGCAATTGGCAGGCGCCTTGTTTGCCGCTGGTGTTCTGGGTGCAAGCGCCGGAGCGCAGGCGGCCGATGTCGTCAAGGTGGGCATCATCCTGCCGCTTTCCGGCCCCATCGCAGCGCAAGGCATGAGCACCGTCAAGGGCCTGAATGCCGCGGTCAAATACGAGGACGTGGTCAACGGCCGCAAGCTGGAAGTCATTCAGCTCGACGATGCGTCGAATCCCTCGCTGACCACCCGCAATGCCCGCAAGCTGATCGACCAGGACAAAGTCGACGTGCTGATCGGCACCGGCGGCGTGCCGGGCGCCATGGCGATGGCCACGGTGGCGGCCGAAGGCAAGACGCCCATGGTGTCCTTCACGCCCATCAATCTCAAGCCCGAGGAAGCCAAGTGGGTTCATACGGTTGCCCAGTCGGGCTATACCATGGTGGGCGCCGTCGTCGACGAAATGAAGCGCAATGGCGTAAAGACCGTGGGCTATATCGGGTTTTCGGATGCCTGGGGTGATGCCGCCTATGGCGCCCTGAAGAAATACGGGGAAGAGGCCGGGATCAAGATCGTCGCCAACGAACGCTATGCGCGCGCCGATAATTCCGTGGCCGCCCAGGTGCTCAAGGTCATGGCCGCCAAGCCCGATGCCGTATTGGGCGGCGGAGCCGGAACACCCGGCGCCTTGCCCTACCTCGGCCTGGCCGAGCGCGGCTACAAGGGCGCCATCTACGGCACGCATGCACTGCTCAGCCCCGAGTTCGTGAAACTGGTGGGCGCGGCCGGCGAAGGCCTGATCGTGCCGACCGGCGTGGTGCTGCTGGGCGACCAGTTGCCCGACAGCAACCCCAGCAAGAAAATCATCCACGAATACGCAAAGGCCTATGAAGCCGCGAACAACGGCGCCAAGCCCTACGATGTGTTTTCTTCATATGCGTTCGATGCCTGGGATGTCGTCGCCAAGGCGATAGCGAGTATCCCCGCCGACGTGAAGCCCGGCACGCAGGCCTTCCGCGATGCCTTGCGCGACGCCATCAACAACACCAAGGGTCTGGTCACGACGCAAGGGAAATACACCTTTACGCCGGCCAGCTCCTTCGGCGAGGACAAGAGCTCGATCGTCATCGCCAAGCTTGAAAAAGGCAAGTGGAAGCTGGTGCACTAATCGTATCTCGCTCCCGATCCCGCCCGCCGGCCCGATACGCCCGCGCGGGCGTATCGGTTTTCCTGCATAGATAACCTCTACCAGAGCTCATCCTCGATGGATTCCAATATTGCAATGATTCTGCTGGCCGACGGCCTGGCGGGATCCGCTATCTACCTGATCATAGGATTGGGTCTGGCACTGATTTTTTCGGTCACGCGCGTCATCTTCGTGTCGTTCGGCAGCGTGGCTGTGTTCGCGGCGCTAAGCCTGGGCGCCATGGAGCTTGGGCAGTTGCCGGCCGCCATCGAACTCGTCGGCTTTTTCGCGGTGCTGGCGCTGATCATGGAGCTTGCCGTCCTCTGGCGCGGCAAAGCCTGGCATCGCTTGCCGCGGGTGCTGTTCTACTGGGTGGTGCTGCCGTTCGTGCCCTGCGCCCTGGCGGCCTGGGCGGCGGGCCAGGAGTCGGAAATCATCAAGGTGGCGGCTGCCATCCTGGTGGTCGTTCCGCTTGGGCCGCTGATCGAGCGTGTCGCCTTGCGCCCGGTGGCCAAGGCTTCGGTTCTGGCGCTGTTGATCGTCGCTCTGGTTCTGGACTTTGTTCTGTCCGGCCTGGGACTGTTGTGGTTCGGTCCCGAGGGGCTGCGCACGCACGCGTCGATACCGGGAACGACGGCGCTTACGCCGAACCTGATCGTGAACAACCAGACCTTGATGACCATTGCCGTGGCGTTTGGCCTGGCGCTGGTGTTCTATATTATTTTGCAGCGCACGCATACCGGCAAGGTTCTTCATGCCACGGCGTCCAATCCGGTTGGCGCCAGGCTGGTCGGAATCCGTCCCGCCTTCACCGCCACGGTCGCGCATATCATTGCCGCCTTGCTGGCGGGCATCGTCGGCGTGCTGATTTCTCCGGTCGCGACAATTTACTACGACAGCGGCCTGATGCTCACCCTCAAGGCGTTCGTGGCCGTCATCATCGGCGGGATGAGCAGCTATCCCCTGACCGCGCTGGGCGCGCTGCTGGTCGGCGTGTCGGAAAGTTTTGCCTCGTTCTGGAACAGCGGGCTCAAGGACGCGATCGTGTTCGGCTTGCTGATTCCGATTCTGGTCATACGCTCGGGCCTGGTTCCGCAACGCGATGACAACGACGAAGAAGGTGACGTATGAGTCCGTTCATCAAGAGAGCGGGCATTCCGCTGATTTTATTCGTGCTGATTCTTATCGTGCCCCAGGTGCTGGGCAAGTTCCAGGTTTCCTTGCTGAACGACATCGGCATTGCCGCGCTGGTGGTGCTGGGCCTGGTGCTGGTGTCCGGCATCGGCGGCGCGCTGTCTTTCGGCCAGGCGGCGTTCGTAGGCATCGCCGCCTACAGTACGGCCTGGTACACCACGACGCAGGGCGGATCGCCCTGGCTGGGCCTGGTGCTGGGCCTGGCGCTTACCTGCGGCAGCGCCTGGGTCGTCGGCGCCATCACCATGCGGCTGGGCGGCGATTACCTGGCCCTCAGCACGATTGCGTGGGGCTTGTCGGTGCCTATTCTTTTCGCCAATCTGCCCGCGCTCGGCAGCCATACCGGCATCGACGGCATTCCGGCCATCCATATCGGCAGTTGGGAACTCGATCAAAGCGGCAGCATTTTCATACTCATATGGCTGATGGTGGGCGGCGGCGGCTGGTTCGCCTGGAATCTGCTGCGTTCGCGCACCGGGCGCAGCATACGCGCATTGCGCGGCGGCAAAGTGCTGATGGCCAGCTTCGGCGCCGATGCATTCCGCCTGCGGCTGACCTTGTTCGTGATGGCCTCGGCCTATGCCGCCGTGGCCGGCTGGCTGTTCGCCCACGCCAACCGCTTCGTCAGCGCCACGCCGTTTTCGCTGCATGCCAGCGTCGACTATGTGTTCATGATGGTCGTGGGCGGGATGACGCAACTGGCCAGCGCCTTGCTGGGGTCGACGCTGTACATCGGCCTGAACAACATCCTGCAGGATGTGCTGCCCTATATCAGCAGCCGGGGGGCGCAGGTCAATGCGCTGGTGTTCTCGCTGTTGTTCCTGTTCATCCTCGAGCGTCTGCCCGGCGGCATCGGCCGGCCCTGAACCGCCTCGTGTCGCGCCTGCTTCGCCGGCCCCGGGAGTTGCCGTCCGAGGCGCTTGCGCTGCCGTCGCGCAAGATGCCCGAGCGCGGCGCGCCCGTGCTCAATGTCCAGAACGCGGTCAAGCGTTTCGGCGGCCTGGTGGCGGTCAACGGCGTCAGCTTCGAATTGCGCGCGGGAGAAATCCTTGGACTCATCGGCCCCAACGGGGCGGGGAAGTCCACGATGTTCAACCTGCTGACCGGCACTCTGCCGCTTACGGAAGGAGCGGTGCGGTTCATGGGCGAGCCGACTGCGGGCCTGACCCAGCGCCAGATCGCCTTGCGCGGCGTGGCGCGCACCTTCCAGCACGTCAAGCTGCGGCCGGGGATGACCGTGCTCGACAACGTCGCGCTGGGCGCCCATGCGCGCGGCCGCTGCGGCTTGTGGCGCGGCGGTCTGTGCATGAACCGCGAGGAAGAAGCGCGCATCATGGCTGAAGCCATGCGCCAACTGAAGCGCGTGGGCCTTGCCGACCAGGCCTATGAACTGGCCGGAAGCCTGGCCCTGGGCACTCAACGCCTGGTCGAGATCGCCCGGTCGCTGGCTTCGGATCCTTTGCTGATCATGCTGGATGAGCCGGCCGCCGGCCTGCGCCTGCTCGAGAAACAGGCTTTGGCGAGCCTGCTGGACACCTTGCGTTCCGAGGGCGTGACGGTATTGATCGTGGAGCACGATATGGAGTTCGTCATGAATCTGGTCGACCGTCTTGTGGTCATGAGTTTCGGCGGCAAGATTGCCGAGGGCAGGCCCGCCGAGGTGCGCGCCGATCCTCAGGTGCAGGCGGCCTATCTTGGGAGCGACGAATGAGCGCCTTGCTGGAAGTCAATGACCTGCATGTGGCCTATGGCCAGGTCGAAGCGGTGCGCGGCGTGTCGTTTTCGCTTGAAGAGGGCCATATCAGCTCGGTCATCGGGCCCAACGGCGCCGGCAAGACGACGCTGCTGGGCACGCTGATGGGCCTGCTGCCCGCCGTCAAGGGCAAGGTCGTGTTCGACGGCGTGGACGTCACCCGCATGGACACCGAAACCCGGCTGGACATGGGGCTTTGTCTGGTGCCTGAACAGCGCGAGCTGTTCGGTGACATGTCGGTGCTGGACAACCTCGTTCTGGGCGGCTACGTTCGCAAGCTTTCTTCGGCCGAGCTCAAGCGCGCGCTGAACGAGGCCTATGGACGCTTTCCGCGCCTGGCCGAGCGGCGCGCCCAGCGCGCCGACACGCTGTCGGGCGGCGAGCGCCAGATGCTGGCTCTGGGCCGGGCAATGATGAGCCGCCCCCGGCTGTTGATGCTGGACGAGCCCAGCCTGGGGCTGGCGCCGCTGATCGTCCAGGAAATCCTGACCGAAATCGGGCATCTGCGCCATAGCGGCTTGTCGGTTCTGCTGGTCGAGCAGAACGCCAGGGCGGCTTTGAAGGTGTCCTCCGAAGGCCATGTGCTCGAAGGCGGCCGCATCACGCTCGGCGGCCCCGCCGACCAGTTGCTCAACGATGATCGGGTTCGGCACGCTTATCTTGGCGGCACTTGAGGGCCGGCTGCTCGGGCGTATTTATTGGCGTGCTTTTCCTGGACTCGATGGCAGGCGTGGAAGCCATGCAGGTAAAATCGAGGGAATTTCACAGAGAAGGGCGTACCACATAATGTTTCCACAACGACTGGCCGACGGCTATCAATCGTTTCTCAATGGGCGGCTCGCGCAGGAGCGCGAGCGCTACGAAGAACTGGCGGAAAAAGGCCAGCATCCGGAAATCATGCTCATCGGCTGTGGCGACTCGCGGGTTGCGCCCGAGACCATCTTCGACGCCGGCCCTGGCGAGATGTTCGTGGTGCGCAATATCGCCAACCTGGTTCCGCCCTGCGAATCCGATACCGAAGGTTCTTATCACGGCACCAGCGCGGCCATCGAGTTCGGCGTGAATGCGCTCGAAGTCAAGCATATCGTGGTCATGGGCCATGCAAGCTGCGGAGGCGTCAAGGCCTTTGCCGATAACGCGCCGCCGCTGACCAAGCCCGACTTCATCGGCAAATGGATGTCGCAAATCGCCCCGGTGGCCGAGCGCCTGGGCCCGGTGGGCGACGATCGCGCGGGCTGGATCCGCCGTCTGGAGTGGGCGGTGGTCGAGCACAGCATGGCCAATCTGCTTACTTTTCCCGCCGTGCGCCAGCGCGTGGATGAGGGGCGGCTGACGCTGCACGGCGCTTATTTCGGCGTAGCGACCGGCGTGCTGTTCGTGCTCGATCCAAGCACGGGCCGGTTCGAGCCGTGCACCGAAAGCTAGTGTCCTGTTCGGCTAGAACAGGACACTGAAAACAAACAGGAGCTGTCGAATCATGCTGGACACCAATAGCAAAATCGCCGTTGTCGGCGCCGGCGTCATCGGGGCAAGCTGGGCGGCGCTTTTTCTGGCCAACGGTTTCAAGGTGGTGGCGACCGATCCCGGCGAGGGCGCCGAGGCGCGCTTGCGCGGCTGGGTGGATGCCTACTGGCCGGCTTTGGAAAAGCTCGGCCTGGCGCCGGGCGCCTCCAGGAATAATCTGTCGTTTACCGCCGACCTGGCCGAAGCGGTGAAAGGGGCCGCTTTCATTCAGGAAAACGGCCCGGAACGCCTGGACGTCAAGCACGCCATGCTGGCCACCATGGAAGCGGCGGCGCCGGTCGATGCGATCATCGCGTCGTCCACCTCGGGCTTGAAGGTCAGCGATATTCAGGCGGGCGCCAAGCACCCGGAGCGCATCGTGCTGGGCCATCCGTTCAACCCGCCTCATCTGATTCCTCTGGTCGAGGTCAGCGGGGGCGCTCACGCTTTGCCGGAAAACGTGGACGAGGCCATGCGGTTTTATGCAAGCGTTGGCAAGAAGCCCATACGCGTCGGCAAGGAAGTCGTGGGCCACATCGCCAACCGCCTGCAGGTCGCGTTGTGGCGCGAGGCCTTTTCCCTGGTCGAGCGCGGCGTGGCGACGGTGGAAGACATCGACACCGCCATTTCCTACGGGCCGGGTCTGCGCTGGGCGTTGCTTGGGCCCTTCCTGAACCTGCATGCGTCCGGCGGCCCCGGCGGCATCACCCATGTGCTCGAGCATATCGGCCCCGCCCAGCGCGAGTGGGCCAGGGATCTGGGCGCCTATCCGGAAACCGATGACTACATTGCGCCTATTGCAAAGGGCGTGGATCAGGAGCTCGAGGGCTACGACTTCAGCCAGACGCTGGCGCAGCGCGACGAGCTGCTGGTGGAGCTGCTTGCCGCCAAGAGCAAGGCATCGCAAATTCCATAAAAGCGGCAATTCAAGGCAACGAAAACGGGAATCCGAATGACGTCGGATTCCCGTTTTCGTTGCGGCCCGGGCAGGGCGATGCCCGCGTGGGCCTGTGATGCTTACGCGGATTGGCCCTGGCCGCCCGCGGACTGGCTGGCGTTGGATTCCTGCGAGGCCAATCGCCGTTTGCGTTCCGTCCATTCCTGGCAAAGGCGATGCGCATTGGCCCGTGCATCCGCCATATAGGCGGCGGAACCCGTGGGCGTCGTCAGTTCGAAGCGCAGGCCGTTCGGATCGAAGACATACATCGACTTGACGAATTCGTGATCCGTGACGCCCAGCACTTCGTAGCCGGCATCGCGCAGGCGCTTGATGGCGGCGTCGACTTCTTCCACGGTATCCACCTGCATGGCGATGTGGTTGACCCAGGACGGCGTATTGGGCGACGGCAGCGCCTTTTGATTGTCGCCCAGGTCGAAGAAGGCAATGCAGGATCCGTCCGCCATTTCAAAGAATATGTGCACGTAGGGGCAGTATTCGCCCGTGCTGGGGACATGGTCGGCCTTGATGACGTGAACCAGGGGCAGTCCCAGCAGGTCTTCATAGAAATGGCGCGTTTCTTCGGCGTCCCGGCACCGGAATGCGTAATGGTGCAGTCCCTTGACGGTAAATGGTGGCTTCATCTTTTTTCCTTCCGGGGTTGGCAGTCAATTAGCATAACGCCATTGGCCGTTCTTGACGGTAACCAGCACCTGGCTGCGCTGGTCGGCGCCGTTATGGTTTTCAGGCGACATGTTGTAGACGCCTTCGGGTGTGACCAGGTCGGTGGTCTGCTCTATGGCGTCGCGCAGCGCGGTCCTGAATTCGGGCGTGCCGGGCTTGGCGGCTTTCAGGGCCTTGGGCACGGTGTTTTCTAGAATCAGCAGGACGCTCCAGGCGACGCCGCCGGCCAGCGAGCGTGTTTCGGGGCCGAATTTCTTTTCATAGAGATTCACGTATTCCGTGGCGACTTTCTTGACCGGATTGCTGGCGGGCAGTTGCTCCGCCACCAGAAGGGGAGAGGCCGGCATGAACGTTCCTTCCAGGTCTTTGCCGCCGACGCGCAGATAGTCCTTGTTGGCGGCGGCCTGGGTCTGGAAGAACGAGCCCTTGAATCCGCGGTGCTTCAGCGCAAGCTGGGGCATCGCCGCCGGTGTTCCGGGCGCCACGATCAGGATGGCGTCGGGTTTGCTGGCCAGCATCTTCAGGGCCTGCGACACGAAACTGGTATCCGTGCTGCCGTAGCGTTCGATATCGGTGATTTCGAGTCCCGACTGCGGCGCGGTGATTTTCGCGACGTCGACAAAGGTTTGCCCGTAGGCGGAGTTGACCGCAACGATGCCGAGCCGCTTCTGCCCGCTTTCCTTCATTTTGTCGAAGGCGACCTGGAGCTGGATGGCTTCTTCGGGAGGCGTCTTGAAGGCCCATTTGCGCGCGGCATCCATCGGGGTCACAATGGCGCCGCCGCCGGCCATGGCGACCATGGGCGTACGGGATTCACTGGCGACTTGCAGGACCGCCAGCGAACACGGGGTGCCCGACGGGCCGGCGATAAAATCGACCTTGTTTTCCGTGACGAACTTGCGCGCCACCAAGGTTGCCGTCGTGGGGTCGGAAGCATCGTCGAGGATGGTGACGTTCAGTTTTTGGCCGCCGATCTCCTTGGGCCACAGCTGCACCGTGTTGCGCTCGGGGATGCCGATGGAGGCATACGGCCCGGTCAAGGACAGCACCACGCCTACGTTAATATCGGCCTGGGCTTGCCCATACATGCCCAGCGCCAGGGCGCCGATGGCCAAATGTTTGAGGTATTTCATCTGCCTGTCTCCTGAAGAGGATTTGTTTTAAAAAAGCATTTTTATTAAATATTGCGAAATAACTTTATATTGGCATTTAATTCGTGTCAATAAGAAATCCATTTGAAATATTTGCAGGTTTAGTTTGACCTGTGGTTTTCTCCCGTCTCCCACGTCGATTACGGAGTTTTGTCGTCATGCCTAAAGCACCATCGGTCATCAGCCGGGTAGTCGCTATCCTGGACGCGTTCAGCGAGCGCAAATCGTTGATTACGATCGAAGAAATATCGGCCATGCTGGACATCAGCACCGCTTCGGCGTACCGCTACATGAGCGACCTGACCCAGGCCGGCCTGCTGTCGCGCACCTCCGGCAGCTATCGGCTTGGGCCGAAAATCATCGAGCTCGAATACTTGTTCCAGTCGTACGACCCGATACTTCAGGCGGGACGCGACCTGATGGAGGGGCTGGCGGGATTCACCGGCTGCAATGTCCTGCTATGCAACGTCTACGACCAGGCCCTGGTGAACGTCATGCACGTGACCGGCAAGCATCCGATCGACGTGGCGTACAAGAAGGGGCAGCGCATGCCTATTTTCCGGGGGGCGCAAGCGCATATTCTTCTGGCCTACATGGACATCCGCAAGCTCAAGCGCCTGTACGAGTCGGCCATCGAGGATCCCGCCGTCGCGCCCGACGCCCTGGCCATCGGCGAGGACTGGCGCGCTTTCCTGAAGCAGATACGGCAGATACGCAGCCGGGGCTACTATGTTTCCGAGGATCAGCTGCAGCCGGGGGTAACGGGCATCGCCGCCCCGGTGTTCGGCGAGAAGCAGGAAATCCTGAGCAGCCTGGTGCTTATTCTGCGCAACGACAATCCGCCTTCGATGAGCCAGTCGACCCTGATCGAACTGGTGGCCCAAGGCGCCAAGCAGATCTCGAAGCGGATCGAGGAATTATCGGCCGGCGTCGCTTCCACCGCGGAGCAGGCGGAAGGTTAGATGTACGCCGGCTTGGGGGCGTTGGCCTATCCGCCGGGTCTGCGTTGCGGTTCGGGCGGGGCGTTGGCCCGGCCGGTCAGCGTGTCTCGTCGTTGGCCAGGTGGTGCAGCTTCTGCGCCACTTCGTTCGCGCGCAGCTTGACGATGGCGGCCAGTCCCTCGGTATTGATCAAGGCCCGGCGCTCCACCGACAGCGTCAGGGAAATCACCGCCACGGTGCCGATGCCGGGCACGGCGATCGGCGCGGCGATTCCCACCGTTCCCTTGTCGACCTCCTGGTCCGAAACATAGTGGCCTTGCTGCCGGATGTGCGCAAAATAGGCCTTGAAGCTCGGCCAGTCCGGCGCCAGCTCCCGCAGCTCGGGGGTTTCCCGGTGCTTGTCGAAGATTTTCTTGAGGCGGGCGGGCGGCAGGAAGGCCAGCATGACCTTGGAGGCCGAGCCGTGGAACAGCGGCAAGGGCCGCCCTCGGCCGAAGGTGACCCCGCTGGCGTGATATCCCTTCTCGTGGTGCACGTTGATGATTTCTTCGTTGTACATGCGGCACAAGATGGCGTCGCAGCCGGTTTCGGCGGTCAGGGCCTTCATGATGTCCCGGGCGGTCTTGAGCACGGGGTCGGATTCGCGGATGCGGTAGTCCAGGGTAATGATGCGCGCGCCCAGCCCGTAGCGTCCCGAGTAGTTGGCCAGAAACCCCGTCCTGCTCAATTCGCGCGCGTAGCGGAAGGCCGTGGGCCGCGAAACGTTCAAACGCTCGGCTATGTCCTCGGCCGTCAGCAGGGTGTGGGCCTCTGAGTACAGATCGAGAACGTCGGTCATGCGGGAGAATTTGCTCATGGCTGGAATCATAGCTGGAATTCCGTGTGGCCGAGCGCCTGGCCGGCCTGTTTCAGGCTGGGTTTTCCTTATAGTATCAGTTATTGACACTTTTTGGATTCTCGATCACAATCCAACGAACGATTGCTTGCCGTGCGTCTCCAAACCCTCGGGATTGGCCCGTTCATGGCCGTGATCCATCTCCCTTGTTTTACAAAGGGTTCGGGAGGGGCGGGGCATAAGGAGCAGGCGAGGCGGGGATCAAGGCGCTTTGTCTTGCCGGAAAACCGCAGCAGGCGCAGATAAATAAAAGTATCAATTATTGAGGTAATACGTATTACAGCAAGATTGGATCCTTGCGCCGGGAGCTGGCGTCGAACCTTGGCGTCCGGATCCTGCATCCCCAGAAAAAAGGAGTAAGAGACTCATGCATCAGCCTACCCTGCAACCGCATTCGTCCGGTTATTTCACGTACGAGATATTCCCGTTTGTGAGGCCGCCCGACATGGGCGCGCAGCCGCCCGTCCGCCATCCGGTGGTCATCGTCGGCGCCGGGCCGATAGGCCTGGTGCTGGCCATCCAGTTGGCGCGGCACGGTGTCAAGCCCATTCTCATCGAAGCGCAGGCCCAGGTCGGCGGCGGCAGCCGGGCCTTGGCGCTGGCCCGGCGAACCATGGAAATCATGGAGCAATCGGACGTGGCGCCCGAGTTCCTGGAGCAGGCCATCGTCTGGCATGAAGGGCATAGCTACTACAAGAACCGGATC
>JBEBXF010000051.1:0-12269 GCA_040391725.1 Eoetvoesiella caeni
GAAATGAACTGGGTAGCCTACAACCATGGCCACGACGTCGCCTTGCCGGGCGCCCAGCATGGTTCCGTTCCTTTTCTCATGTATCCCAACGGTGAAACCAGCGATGGCCGCCTGGACAGCCTGGATGCCAAGACGTTCAGCTACCGCCTGACGGCGCGCCAATTGGCAACGTGACCGGAACGGCACAATGAGCAGCGCCCGCCGTCGTCTGCTGCAGGCGGGTTTGGTCTTGACCGCCGCGCCCGCCTGGGCGTGGGCGGCCTGGCCAACGCAAGAAGTGCTGAAGGCCGCCACCGGCCCTGGCTGGGCCGACTGGCGGGATGAAACGCCGCCGCTGGCCTTGCCCGATCTGGACGGGCGCGAGCGCATGCTTTGCGAGTTCGAGAACCTGGTGGTCGTGGTCAGCTTCTGGGCGAGCTGGTGCGAGCCATGCCGCGAAGAGTTCCCCGCCATGTCGGCGCTGGCCCGCAAGCACCATGACGCGGGCTTGCGCCTGCTGGCCGTGAACAATGCCGAATCGCGCTCGAAAATCGATGCATTCCTGCATGCCTGGCCGGTGGAGGGGCTCGTGCTTTCCGACCGCAATGGCGCCGCCGCCAAAGAGTGGGGGGTGGTGGGCATGCCCGCCAACTTTGTCATCGATCGCACCGGCGCGTTGCGCTACTGGCACCTGGGAGCGCTGGACTGGTCGCAGCCCGCCGTTGCCGATCCCGTCGTGGCCTTGCTGCGCGCTTGAGCGTTGGTCGTTGGCTCCATCCGCTGGAGTCCGGAGGAACCGATTTCATGTTCGATGCGTTACGCGCCGCCCCGGGCGGCTGGACGAGCTGCCGCCCGGGATGGCATTATTTGCTTTAACCCTAAAGGAGATAAAGCGTGACGTACGATGCAATAGTCATAGGCGCGGGACATAACGGTTTGGCGGCGGCGGTGCATTTGTCGGCCAAGGGGTGGAAAGTGGCGGTTGTCGAAGCCAGGTCCGAGCCCGGCGGCGCGGTCAAGACCCAGGAGCTGACCTTGCCCGGCTTCAGGCACGATTGGGGCGCCATGAACCTGTCCATGTTCGCGGGCTCGGCCTTTCATGCTCAATACAAGGACGAACTGGCCGCGCACGGCCTGGGGTTCGTGCCGGCGCCTCATTGCTTCGCCAGTGTCTTTCGCGACGGCCAAAGCCTGGGGGTGGGGGTCGACCTGGAGCAGACGGCTGCCGACATTGGCAATCTGTCGGGGCATGACGCCCAGGCATGGCGCTCGATGGTCGACGACTTCAGGCAAAAAGCGCCGCATATCTTCGGGGTGCTGGGTTCGCCCATGCCGTCGCTGGCCACGGCCAAGGTGTTGTGGCGCGCCTGGCGCCAGCTTGGCGCCGGCGGCTTTTATGGTTTGCTGCGCCTCATGCTCTCGTCGCCCAGGGATTTCCTGAGTGCCAATTTCGAGCACGAGAAAGTCAGGGCGCTGATGGCCACATGGGGGCTGCATGTGGATTTTGCGCCCGATGTGGCCGGCGGCGCGCTGTTTCCCTACCTGGAGTCCATGTCCAACCAGGTTTTCGGCATGGTCATCGGCCAGGGCGGCGCCGACACCATCATCAAGTCCATGGTAGGTCTGCTGCGGGCCAAAGGGGGCGAGCTGCTGCTCGATACCCCGGTGCAGGCCATCCAGACCGGTAACGGCGGCGCCGCCACGGGCGTGCTCCTGGCCGATGGCCGCACATTGCAGGCGCGGCGGGCGGTCATTGCCAATGTCCATCCCCGCAATGTGTTCGGCCGGCTGCTGCCGGCCGGCACGGCGCCTCGGGAATTCGAGTCCAAAGTGCAGGCTTTCCGTCCGGGCCTTGGCACCATGATGATCCATCTGGCGCTGAGCGGCCTGCCCGACTGGAAAGCCGGGGCCCAGCTTGGCCGGTACGCCTATGTGCATATCGCCCCCGACCTGGCGATGATGGCGCGGGTGTACGCCGAGGCCGCCGATGGCCTGTTGCCCGCCGAGCCGGCTCTGGTCGTGGGGCAGCCCACCGCCCTCGATCCATCGAGGGCGCCTGAAGGCAAGCACGTGCTGTGGGTGCAGGTGCGCGTCTTGCCGGCTGAAATCCGGGGCGACGCGCTGGGCGGCATCGAGGCCCGCAATTGGGACGATGCCCGCGAAGCCTATGCCGACAGGGTGCTCGACATCATCGAAGGCTATGCGCCCGGGTTGAAGCAGAAAATCCTGGGGCGCAAGGTGTTCTCGCCCCTGGATCTGGAACGCGAAAACCCCAATCTGGTCGGAGGCGACAGCATTTCGGGCAGCCACCACCTGGATCAGAACTTCCTGTTCCGGCCGGTGGCCGGCTATTCGCGCTACCGCACTCCGGTCAAATCGCTGTACTTGTGCGGCGCCTCGACCTGGCCGGGAGCCGGCACCGGAGCCGGGTCGGGATTCATGCTGGCCAATATGCTGGCGAAGTAGCTTTTATTGTTCTTGTGCGCCGGCAGCGTCGCCTGGCATGCGCCTGGCGCGTTCCAGGAGTTCGAAGACAGCCATGCCGGCCAGCATGGCCAGTACGAACACGGCGGCCTTGGCGTGTCCCGCCGTCAATGAAACCAGCGCGGGGCCGGGACAAAAGCCAGCCAGGCCCCAGCCAATTCCGAAAGCCAGGCTGCCGCCGGCCAGCCGCTTGTCTATGGTCTTGTTTGAGGGCAGTTCCAGCCTGCCTCCGGTCAATGTGCGGTTCCGGCGGCGGGCTATTCTGAAAGCGATGGCGCTCACGGCGACAGCGCCCGCCATGACCAAGCCGAGCGAAGGATCCCACGCGCCTCGCAGATCCAGAAAACCGATGACTTTTCCGGGGTCGGTCATGCCCGAAACGATAAGGCCGGTTCCGAAAAGCAGGCCGATGAAGAATCCGGTGACTTGCGGCAGGTATCCAGGGTTCTGTTTCATGGTTTGGCTTTCATCCAGGCAATTCAGAATTCAGGCTAGTGCGTGGCGCACCGCATACACGGTCAGGAATCCGGCCGCCATGAAGATGGCGGTGGCAACCAGCGATCGGGGCGACATCCGGGACAGGCCGCATACCCCGTGGCCGCTTGTGCAACCCGAACCGTATCGGGTGCCCAGGCCCACCAGCAGGCCCGCAATGACCAGCGTTGGCCAATCCGCGTCGATGCGGGGCGCGACGGCCGGCGCAAACAGTACCCATGCGGGCGAAGCCGCCAGCAGCCCGGCCATGAATGCCAGCCGCCAGCCGATGTCGCCACGCCGGAAACGCAGGAGCCCGCCCGCGATGCCGCTGATGCCTAGAATGCGCCCCTGCAGCAAAAGAAAAAGCGCCACGGCAAGGCCGATGAGCAGTCCTCCCGCCAGCGACGTCCAGGGGGTGAAGTTATTCCAGTCTATCGACATGGGCCCGCTCCGGTTGAGCTGCGCAAAATTGCGCGTACAGGGTTTGCATGACGGCCAGTGTCCGGGGGCTGGCGATGCTGTAGTAGATGTTTTTGCCTTCCCGCCGCGTTCGCACCATGTCTTCCGTCCGCAGTACGCCCAGTTGCTGCGAGAGCGTGGGTTGGCCGATTCCCACCATGGTCTCCAGCTCGCTGACGCATTTCTCGCCTTGGGCCAGTTGGCATAAAAGCAGCAGGCGATCCGGGTTGGAAAGTGCTTTCATCAAGCGGCAAGCCTGCCCGGCGGCGGCGCGCATGGTTTGCATGTCCAAGGTAATGTCGTGACTCATGGTGGTTGGGCTGGCGTTTTTCATCTTCATATACATTATATTAATTAATATTATATAAGTAAATATAATGTTTGAGACATACCGAAGCTACGTTTTCCTTGACGGTATGGCGTTGTCAAATATCAAAATTGTTAGAATTTGAATATTTTGTTCAGAAAATAGATATATCAGGGAGAAAGTGGATATAATTTCTGCAGTCTGGCGCTGAGATCTCCATTGCGGTGGGAACAACAGCCAAGCCGACGGCAAGACTGCCCGTAGAGGCAGGACAAGGTTCGCCTTACTTCCTGGAGACTAAACAATGAAGTTAGCCAAGTTTTTCGCCGGCTGCCTGATGGTATTGGCCGGCAGCGCCGTCGTAGCCGCCCAGCCCGGGCCGGCCTCGTCCGAGCCCGCTCATTCCGATTTGCGGGTGCGGCTTCTGGGCACCGGCAGCCCTCTGCCTCAAACCTTCCGCTTCGGGCCTTCCACGCTCATCGAAGCCGGAAACCAGAAGTTCCTGTTCGACGCGGGCCGCGGCGTCATCCAGCGGCTTTACTCGTTCGGCATCCCGTTCAACGACGTCGACAAGCTGTTTCTCACGCACTTGCATTCGGATCACACCATTGGCATTCCCGACCTGTACCTGACGGGATGGCTGCGCGGCCGCAATCATCCCTTGCATGTATGGGGCCCGGTGGGCACGCGCAATCTGATGGACGAACTGACCAAAGCGTACAGTTTCGACATCAAGATCCGCCTGGATCACAACCCCGGCTCCCAGGTCGACACCACCGAGTTCACCGCGGGCGTCATCTACGACCACGACGGCGTGAAAATCACCGCCTTCCCCGTCGATCATGGCGAAGCCAAGCCGGCTTTCGGTTTCCGGCTCGACTACAAGGGCCATCGTGTGGTGTTGTCGGGCGATACCCGCTACTCGCAAGAGGTCATCAAGCAGGCCAAGGGCGCCGACCTGCTGGTGCATGAAGTGGCCGCGGCATCCGACAAGCTCATGAAAACCTCGCCGAAGATCCCGAGAATCCTCGACATCCATACTTCGCCCGAGGACGCCGGCCGGGTGTTCACGCAAGCCGCGCCGCGCATGGCCGTATACTCGCATATCGTGCTGTTCGGCGTGACCGAGAAAGAGCTCGAGGCGCGCACCCGCAAAACGTATTCCGGCCCCTTGACCATCGGCGAAGACCTCATGACCTTCGACATTGGCGACAAGATCACGGTAAGCAGGACGCAGCCCAAAGAATGAATCCGCGCGCCATTCCGGCGCGCATAGGCCAAACCGCTGGATGCGTGAGGAGTGTGGCGATGTGTGAATGGCGGTTATGCGCGCAATAGGAATCGTGGCCGCGCTCGAGCTGGAAATTGCCGAACTGCTCGGCCAGATGCAGTCCGATGTGGTTCGGCATCATATCGGGCAGCGCGATTACTATACCGGCAGCCTTTTGGGCTGTCCCTGCGTCATTGTCCTGGCGCGGGTCGGCAAGGTGGCGGCGGCCGCCACCACCGTGACGCTGATACGCGAGTTCGGCGTGGCCAGCATCGTCTTCACCGGCGTGGCCGGAGCCATAGGACGGCATGTCAATGTCGGCGACGTCGTGGTGGCGCGGTCGCTGCTGCAGCACGACCTGGACGCCAGGCCCTTGTTTCCCCGCTATGAAGTGCCGTTGCTGGGGCTCAGCCATTTCGACGCCGACCCGGACCTGACGCGCCGCTTGTCCGCATGCGCCACCGAGTATCTGCGGCGGGATCTTGCCGCCGACAGCCTGGCCTGCTCGCAGCTAAGCACGCAGTTCGGCATTACGCGCCCCGTGGTGCATGGCGGCATGATCATCAGCGGCGACTCCTTCATCAACGATGCGCAGCATGTCGAGGTGTTGAGAACCAGCCTGCCGGACGCCTTGTGCGTGGAAATGGAAGGCGCCGCGGTGGCGCAGGTATGCCACGAATACGGCGTTCCCTATGCGGTCATGCGCACGATCTCCGATCGGGCCGACGGCAGCGCCGGCGTCGACTTCAATGCATTCCTGCTGGCGGCGGCAAGCCGCTACGCCACAGGCATACTGCGGCGTTTTCTGGCGGCGCAGCGGGAAGAGGCCGCGTAGCGGGTTTGGCTTTCAATCGCTCGATCCGCCGGCTGCGCGGTTGCGCAGCGCTGGAGAGCTGGTGGCTGGCCGGCGCGGCTACCTCAGGAAATTATCGCGCAGCAGCGCTACGACTTCTTTGCCGCGCCCGTCCAGCACGGCCTTGATGCCGAAAAGCGCTGTCGACATGACCTGGCCGGCGTGGATCTCGGGCGGCATGACCAGTTCCATTCGGCTTACCGGAACGTCCAGCAGGGCGGGGCCCGGCTCGGCCAGCCAGGCGCGCATGGCGGCTTCCAGCTCGCTGGCGCTGTCGGCGCGATGGCCGGCGATGCCGCATGCTTTGGCCAGGGCGGGGAAGTCCGGATTTTACAGATCGGTGTACGAGTCCAGCAGTCCTTCGACGCGCTGTTCCATTTCCACAAAGCCCAAAGAGCTATTGTTGAATACCAGGATTTTGACGGGAAGCTTTTCCTGCCGCAGCGTCAGCAGGTCGCCCAGAAGCATGCTCAGCCCGCCGTCGCCGCATAGGGCGATGACCTGCCTGCCGGGGTAGGCCGCCGCAATGCCCATGGCCTGCGGGTAGGCGTTGGCCATCGTGCCGTGCAGCAGGCTCAGCAAAAAGCGGCGCGCGCCGGTCGCCCGGATGTGGCGCAGGCACCAGACCATGGGGCTGCCGCCGTCGGCGGTGAAGGCGGCGTCGTCGGCCGCCAGCTTGTCCAGGGTGCTGGCCACGAACTGCGGGTGTATGAGCTTGGGGTCGTCTTCCTGGGTCGAACGTTCGTAGTCTGCGCGGTCTTTTTCCCATTGCTTCAGGGCTTTGGCCAGGTGGCCGCCGTCGGTCTTTTTTTCCAGGCGCGGCAGCAGGGCGTCGATGGTGTCGCCGACGTCGCCCAGCAGGCCCATGTGCACGGGCGCCCGGCGGCCCAGATGGGTGGCGTCGGAATCGATTTGCACCACCCGCTTTTTTTCGGCCCAGAATTGCGTGTACGCAAAATCGGTGCCCAGGCAAAGCACGAGATCCGCGTCGTCGATGGCGCCGACGCCGGCGCGGTTGCCAAGTATGCCTGTCATGCCGATGTGGAAGGGATTGTCGGGCTCGATGAACTCTTTGGCACGGGTGGTGTGGGCCACGGGCGCCTGCAAATGCCGGGCAAGGGCGACAACCTGGTCGTGCGCATCCCGGGCGCCGATGCCGGCGTAAATCGTTATGTTCCCGGCTTCGTTCAGCATGGCGGCCAGAGCTTCCAGTTCCTGGTCGCAGGGGTGCTGCACGGTTTTGGGGCGATGCACCGACCAGGCCAGGGTGTCGGGGGTTTCTTCCAGGAACATGTCGCCATTGACGATGACGACCGCCACGCCGCGCAGGTTCAACGCGGCCTGCGCCGCCATGGCCGTGATCCGCCGCGCCTGGTCGGGATGCGAGATGTATTCGCAGAACACCGATGTCTGTTCGTAGATCTTGCGTTGATCCAGTTCCTGGGGAAAGTTCAGGCCGGCCTCGGCGCGGCCGACGTCCGAGGCGATCAGCAGCACCGGCACGCCGTTGCGGTGGCTCTCGAAAATGCCGTTGACGAAATGCAGGCTGCCCGGTCCGCAGGTTCCGGCGCATACCGCCAGTTCGCCCGTCATATAGGCTTCGCCGCCGGCCGCCAGCGCGCCGGCCTCTTCGTGGCGGACATGCACCCAGCGCAGTTCGCTTTTGCGCAGCGCGTCGGTGAAATGGTTGATGGTGTCGCCCACGATGCCCCAACAGCGCTTGGCTCCGGCTTGAATCAGGGTATCGACGATGACTTCGGAGACTTTGGGCATGGTGGTTTTTCCTTGGTGTCGAAGGCTCTAGAAGATGGCGGCCGAGTTGTCGGCGGTGGCGCGGGTGACGACCAGATCGATGGCGGGTTTGAAGCTGTCCGCCCGGGCGGCAGCCCACCATTCGGCATAGAGCGTGTCTTCGGGGGCTTCCAGCAACACGCCCTTGGGCAGAAAGGGATGAATGCGATCCATGGGCCTGGCGGCTTCCGATCCTGTCCGGTGCATGAGGTGGTGGGGCTGCAGGTCGCGAGGGTGCTTCAGTCCGGCGGCCGCCACCATGTCGATCAGGGCCTCGACGGTTTTTCTGTGGAAACGCGCGGCGCGTTCGCCCTGTACCTCGGGAACCAGCCCGCGCTGGCGGGCGGGATCCTGGGTCGTGACGCCCGTGGGACAGGTGCCCAGATGGCAGCGCTGGGCCTGGATGCAGCCGATGGAGAACATGAAGGCCCGCGCCGCGTTGCACCAGTCGGCGCCCAGGGCGAGGTTCCGGGTAAGCCCCATGCCCGAGTAGACTTTGCCGCTGGCAACCAGCTTGACCTCGTCCTTGAGCCCGCAGCCGACCAGCGCGTTGCGCATCAGGATCAGCCCTTCGGTCAGGGGCATGCCCACCCAGTCGGAAAGCTCGATCGGCGCCGCGCCCGTGCCGCCTTCGCCGCCGTCCACCACGATGAACTCGGGGCGGATGCCGGTTTGCAGCATGGCCTTCATGATGGCGAAGACCTCGTAGGGCTGTCCGATGCACAGCTTGAGCCCCACCGGCTTGCCGCCGGAGAGATCCCGCATCCTGGCGGCGAATTCCAGCATTTCGATGGGATTGGAGAACGCCGAATGCCCGCGCGGCGACAGGCAATCCTGGTGTGCCGGCACGCCGCGCACGCGGGCGATTTCCTCGGTCACCTTGGCCCCCGGAAGCAGCCCGCCGTGGCCCGGCTTGGCGCCCTGGCTGAGCTTGATCTCGGTCATCCTGACCTGCTCGTGCGCGGCGCCGTCGCGAAAGCGTTCCGGGTCGAACCGGCCGTTCTTGTCGCGCGCGCCGAAATAACCCGAGCCCAGCTCCCACACCAGATCGCCGCCGTGCTTGAGGTGATGGTCGCTGAGCCCGCCCTCGCCGGTGTCGTGGTAGAAATTGCCTTGCTTCGCGCCAAGGTTCAGGGCCATGACGGCATTGGCCGACAAGGCTCCGAAACTCATGGCCGAGATGTTGAGCACCGAGGCTTGATAAGGCTTGCTGGTTTGCGCATTGCCGACCTCGACCCGCGGATCCAGCTCGGGATCTTCTTCGGGCGCAATGGAGTGCATGAGCCATTCGTAATCCTGGCTGTTGGTGTTGCGGTCGGTGCCGAAGGGGTGGGTGTCGGTCTGGCCGCGCGCGCGTTCGTGCACCAGGTTGCGCGCTTCGAACGGATAGGGTGTGCCGGTCAGATTGTCTTCGACGATATAGGCGCGCAAAAAGGGGCGCAGTTGGTAGAAGATCCAGCGGATGCGGCCTGCCACGGGGTAGTTCCGGGTAATCGTCCAGGATCTTTGCAGCCAGTCGAACAGCCCCAGCAGGACCAGCGGCAAGGTAACCACCAGCAGCCAAAGCCAGTTGGCGTTGCGCCGGCTCAGTGCCACGGCCAGAAGCGTGATGACAAAGGCTGCGACGGGAATGAGCGCGCGTTTCAAGGTTCCGAGCATATGGCTCCTTTCAGGGTTTCTGTCGTTATCGGGAGGGCGGGACGGACTCCTTGGGCCGGATGGAAGCGCCGCCTTGGGCGGCGATGGTTTGTTCGTGGAACACGACGTTGCCTTCGCGGACGGCCAGAACGCTTCCTTGCGGCAGCGGTTCCCACGGCCCGTCGCTCAGCGCGACGCTGGCGAAGACGACAAGATGTTCGGGCGGGTTTTGCAGGACGGCGCCGCGGCATTCATGTATGCCTCCCAGTGTGCCGGGCTTTGGGCGCATGATGTGCAGGCCCGGCGCCATGGGTTCCGAAAGGCCATGTTCGGTTTCATGCTTTCGGCGATCGGCATGGACGAACAGTACGTCGCCGTCCAGCCACAGGAAATTCGCCGACCCGAGCTTGGCCATATCGATGCAGAAGTCGCGGAAGACCCTGAATCGCGCGGCATGATCGGCGGCTTCGGGAGCCAGCCGGGCCACGCGGTCGAGCAGAACGAGGAATGCGAGCTCGCTGTCGGTCTCGCCAACCCTGTCGCCAACCAGGGTCTGCGCCTCCGGGGTTTGCTCGATGTCGTGAAGCGTTCCGTTATGCGCGAAATGCTGAAGGCGGCCGTGCACGGTGCGGCGAAAGGGGTGCGTATTGGCCAGCGACTTGGTTCCCGACGATGCCCGCCGCACATGCGCCACGGTGATGGCGTGGGGTTCGGCGTGCGCGCGCACGAAGCGATCGAGTGGGCTGTTGGCGGCGGGGGCGGCTTCGCGGAAATAATGCGCGTCCAGCCCTTCTGAAAACACAATGCCCCAGCCGTCTCGGTTCTGGTGCCGTTCGCCGCCCTCCGCCGCGAATCTGTCGAGATCATAGCGAACAAGCACGGGGGAACTGGCTGATAATGCAAACAACTCACACATGATCTTTTCAGGATACCGGGTTTTAAATTACAGGCGCATTAAAGGCCGGGCGTGGCGATGCTTATTCACTTATATGAAATACGGCTTTAGTACAATAGGTGCTTTCATAAAGAACGCCACGAATGACTTTTGTAGTAACCGAAGCGTGCATCCAGTGCAAATATACGGATTGCGTCAACGTCTGCCCCATGGACTGCTTTCTGGAGGGGCCGAATTTCCTGGTGATCAATCCCGACGAGTGCATCGATTGCTCCATCTGCGTTGCCGAGTGTCCGGTCGGCGCCATCTTCAGCGACCACGACTTGCCTCCCGACCAGCGCCATTTTCTCGATATCAACCGCGAGCTTGCCGCCGACCCGGCATGGAAACGTCTGTCGCGCGCCAAAGCCCCTCTGCCCGATCATGAAAAGTGGGCGGATGTCAAAGACAAGCTGTCGCTCCTGCGGCGCTGAGCTTCTCCTTTAGGTTGCCGCGCCCGTGGGTCGGAGCACCGGCACGCGGGGCCTTCCGCGGAACGGAGCGCAATGCGGGCCGCGGCCGGCACGGGCCTCCGAGCTACACTGTGGTTTTCCCCTTCGGACAGGTAAGCCTGTGATCGACGAACAACGCATTATCGAGCTTGAAATCAAGCTGACACGCCAGGAAGATTTGACCCAGGAACTAAGCCTGGCCGTTTATCGCCAGCAAAAGCAGATCGACGAGCTGCAGGCCCTGTGCCGGCTCATGGCAAAACGCATGGACGATGGTTCGGGCGGGGCCGACCCTTACGCGCAGGAAAAACCGCCGCATTATTGATTGAAGCGAACATGCCGAAAACCATGCAACCCATAGCGAGGCGATGACATGCGCAGCGATGATTTGACCAATGAGCAGCGTCGGGCCATGCAGTCCAGGCTGACGGCCAGTGTGCCGTACCGGATCGCGTTCGAAGACGAAGCCTTCATGACCAGCGCGGCGCTGCGCCCCGTGCGCCTGCAGCTCGAGCTGCTCAAGCCCGAGCATTACCTGCATCATTACAAGGTCGACTCCACCGTCGTGGTGTTCGGCAGCGCCCGGATCGTGCCGCCCGACATCGCGCTGGCGGAACTGGAGCGCGCCGAGCAACTGGCGCAAACCCAGCCCGAAGACGAGCAACTGGGCCGCGAGCTCAGGCGGGCGCGCAAGCGCGTGGGCTATTCGCACTATTACAACGAAGCGCGGCGCTTCTCCACCTTGATTTCCGACCGTTTCCAGCGCGAAAGCCCCTGCCATTTCGTGGTGGTGACCGGCGGCGGCCCGGGGATCATGGAGGCGGGCAACCGGGGCGCCTACGACGTGGGCGCCATGAGCATCGGGCTGAACATTACGCTGGAGCACGAACAAGAACCCAACCCCTACATCAGCCCCGAGCTGTGCTTTCATTTTCATTATTTCGCGCTGCGCAAAATGCACTTCTTGATGCGCGCGCGGGCGCTGGTGGCGTTTCCCGGCGGTTTCGGCACCATGGACGAGCTTTACGAGGCGCTTACCCTTATTCAGACACGCAAGGTGCCGCGCATGCCCATCGTGCTGGTCGGCAAGGAATTCTGGGCCAAGGCCATGGATGTGGATTTCCTGATAGAAGAAGGTATGATAAATGCCGAAGACAAGGACTTGATGGAAATTGTCGAAACCGCCGAGGAAATCGTCGAAATCCTCGAGCGGTTCTATCCGGATTGCGGCATGGGCGGCTCGTAGGGGCGCCAGCCCATAACACCACAACAATTAAATCAAATAATCAGGTTCATCAATCATGCAAGATAACAAAGCAGCCTCCTGGGGCGAGCTGCTCTCGGGACGCAATGGGCTGCGCTCCATTGCCCTGGCCGGCGGCGTGGCCCTGCACGCGGTCAACGTCTATATCGCCACCACCATACTGCCTTCCGTCGTCGAGGATATCGGCGGCCTGGAGTATTACGCCTGGAACACCACGCTGTTCGTGGCCGCGTCCATTTTCGGCTCGGCGATTTCGCCCAAGACCATGCATATCTTCGGGCCGCGCCGCGCTTTTCTGGTAGCCATCATTCTGTTTGCATTGGGTACGGCGGTGTGCGCCGCCGCCCCGACCATGGGCTGG
>JBEBXF010000052.1:0-12224 GCA_040391725.1 Eoetvoesiella caeni
GCCCGGCGCGGTGTGAGGGGTCCCTCGGAATACAAGGCCGACTACCTGGAAAGCGTGCTGGTGGGCGACGTGTGCGAAACCGATGTGGTCACGTTGAAGGCAACGCAGACCTTGCAGGAAGTGCGCGACTGGATCGCCCAGGGCCTGCCGACGGGCCAGCATCAGGGCTATCCGGTTCTGGATTCGGCGGGGCGGGTGCTGGGCGTGCTGACCCGGCGCGCCTTCTTCGACCCGAAAAACTCCGGCGAGATGACGCTGGGCCAGTTGATCGTCCGGCCGCCTATCGCGGTGACGGCGCAGCACACGCTGCGCGAGGCGGCCGACCACATGGTGGTGGAGAATGTCGGCCGGCTGCTGGTGGTGGATCCGGCCAGGCCGGGACATGTATTGGGCATGCTGACCCGAGGCGACCTGCTTTCGGCCCATGGCCGCCGATTGCGCGAAGGGCACCGGATGCGGCGCCAGCTCAATTTCAAGATCTATCGACGCCTGCGCCAGCGGCGCCACGCGGCTCCCAGAACCTGATGCGTGGTTTTGGCCTGGCCTGAATGCCCGGCTTTGCCGGCATCAGCCGGCCGCCACGAACTCGGCATGCGTCAACCGTCGTGAACGGCGGCGCTGCGCACCAGGGTGATGGGCTGTTCCGCCAGGCCCGACTGGCTGCCGCCCGGCAGGATGTCGGCCAGGGTGTAGTGGTCGACATATTCCAGAAAGCTTTGCAGCGCCCCATTGAAGATGACGGCCAGGCCGCACTGCCCGCTGAGGGTGCAGGAATTGCCTTCGGTAAAGCATTCGACCAGGGAAAAATCGGTTTCGGTGTCGCGGATGACCGCGCCCAGATTGATTTGCCCTGGTGTCTTGGCCAGGCGCATGCCACCATGTTTGCCGCGCACGGTTTCCAGCCACCCACGCTGGCTGAGCAGGTGAGTGATTTTCATGAGATGCGGCTGGGAGATGCCGTAGGTTTGCGCCACTTCGGCTATGGTGCACAAGCGCTCGGGGTGCTGGGCGACGTGCATGAGCAGGCGCAGCGCATAATCGGTGAGCGCGGTCAGTCTCATTGCGGTTTTTTCCGGCTGACCGAGGTAATGCTGATGCCGCCCGCGGAGGGCTTTGCGGCGGCGGCGACGGCGTCCGGCCTGGGCCGGATGAGCATGGGCACGAAACGCCATAGGTACAGCGCAAACGCCAGAATCCACGCCGCGGCGGCCAGGTGCAGGAAGTGCACCGAGAAGGCGCTGGGCCACAAGGCGGCCAGGCGCAGGACGAAGGCCAGCAGCACCAGCCCGTAAGCGGTGCGCATGCTGCGGTCGAGCGCCAGGGGCCGGCCAAGGTGGCCCAGGGCGGTGCGCGTGACCATGCCGATGATCAGCACCGAGAAACCGCCCATGGCGATGACATGCACATGCACGGCGGCGCGGCCGAACAGATCGGGGCTCAGGCCCGCGATATGAGCGGCGGCAAGAACAAGACCCAGGCTCATCAGCGTATAGCCGACATACAGAATCCATAGTATGGGTTTGCCTTGCACGGCGGCGGGCTTCCAGGTGACGACCTGGATCAGGCCGATAAGGCCGACCACGGCCAGCGCCACGGCGGCATAGGCGGCCAGCCCGGCCAGGCCCAGAACGATTGCCGCGACGCCGAAGGCCAATTGAACGTGGCCGCTGCGGGTTTGCATGGGAATCGTCAGCCCGGTAATGGCGCGCATGGCGAAGAACGGAATGACGCGGCGGGCGATGAGCAGGGCGATGATGGCCATGCAGATGAGGCCCAGGTCGAAGCGCCGCATCAATTCGACATAGTTGCCTTGCAGCGCGGCCTGCAGATACAGGACGTTGGCGATGCCGAGCCCCAGAACCAGCCAGGGCAGGCCGTAGTTGCGTACGCTTTTGCCCTTGAGCATGACGCGCAGCAGGGCGATGGCGCTGAAGAGGAAGAACGCGGTTTCGCTGATGCAGGCGGTTTGCACGGCGGCCAGCCCGCCTGTCAGGTAGCCGATGCGGGCAATGACCCAGAGCAGTGCGAGGACGGCCAGGGGCCAGCCTTTGATTGGGTTGAATCCGGTCCAGGTTGCCGATGCCGTCAGCAGGAAGGCGACGGCGATGGTGGCGATGAAGCCCCACAGCATTTCATGCGCGTGCCACGCCACCCCCGCCAGCGGGGCGGGAATGAGCTGCGGCGTAAAAATCCAGATAGCGATGGAAACCAGCGCCCACAGGCAGCCCGCGATGTACAGGGGGCGAAAAGCCAGGCTGAGGAAGGCCTTGAGGTCGGGACGGACGGCGGGTGGGCGGGCGGGTTCGTCGATCTGGAGGAGTTCAGGCATTGAATACCTCGGTGGGGGCGGCTTCTGGTTTGTTGTACAGCTGGTAGCCATACCACAGGCTGCGCGCGATGCGATGCGCGAAGTCCTCGGCTTTTTCCGCGAAAGGCCTGTTGGCCAGGGTTTCGCAGGTAAGGTGGAAAAGCTTGAGCCATTGCTGGAAGAGCTCGGCGCTAAGATCGGGCAGGGCGACGTGCACCGGCATGGGGGTGCCGCTGTAGGTGCCCGTGCCGCGCAGCATGGACGACCAGAACTGCACCATGCGTTTCAGGTGCTTGTCCCAATCCTGGATGTGCCCGTTGAAAATCGGGCCCAGTGCCTCGTCGGCGCGTACGCGGTCGTAGAAGTCGTAGACCAGGGTCGTGACTTCTTCCTCGGTACATAGTTCGTCTCGGGTCGCCACAAAGAACTCCAATAAAGCGGGTGGGCGGTTTGGCTGGTTTAAGCGTTCGAATCCGGATGCCTGGCGGGCTCTGCCACCGAAGCTGGATTCGCGAATCAACCAGGCAGCGCGCTGGGGTTGAATAAAAACATCTATTCTATATGTATCTTATAAAAATTGCGCTTTGCCGTCAATGGCCGCCGCATGCGCAGGGCAGGAATGCCGGCGGCGGTTCCGGGGCTTCGAGGCCCGCGATGGCGCGTCGTCCGTCGTACCAATGCTTCGCATTGCGCCGAGTGTGTCGGTTTGTTGCATTCCCGCGGCGGGTGCTATACATTGCTGAAATCCATTCGGCATTGCACCGTTTGACTAATTTTAAGTCCACGAACTGGTCGAACGGGACACCAGAATCATTCCATTCTTCGCTCTTGCTTGCACCGCGCGTTGGCGCCGCACCGTCGGTCGCGCTTCCCCGGAGCACCATTTTCTACCCCGAAGCACATTCATGTCTCGACTCTCCTCCATTAGTTGTGTGGTTCCCTGCCTGAACGAGGACGCCAACCTGAACGTTTTGCTGCCGCAACTGCTTGCCGTGCTGGCCGACGCCGCCCCGGCCTTCGAGATCATCGTGGTCGATGACGGCAGCAGCGACGGCACGGCCTTGAGCATGAGCCGGTGGGTCGCCGAGCATCCCGAAATCGTCTACGTGCAGTTGTCGCGCAATTTCGGCAAAGAGGCGGCCATGAGCGCCGGCTTCGAAATCGCCAAGGGGCAAGTGGTGGCCAGCCTGGACGCCGACCTGCAGCATCCGCCCGCCCTGATCCCGGAAATGCTCAAGCGCTGGGAAGAAGGCGCCGACATGGTGTATGCGGTGCGGGCCTCGCGCGAGGACGAATCCGCGTTCAAGCGCGTCGGCACCAAGCTGTTCTACCAGCTCATGCGCGAATCCGGCGGCATCAAGGTGCCTGAGAACGCCGGCGATTTTCGCCTCATGGACAGGCGGGTGGTCGATGCGCTGCTGCTGCTGCCCGAGCGCAACCGCTTCATGAAGGGGTTGTTCGCCTGGGTGGGGTTCCGGGCCGAGCCGTTCTATTATTCGCCGCCCGAGCGTCTGCACGGCGCCTCCTCCTTCAAGCCGCTCAAGCTGTTCCGCTTCGCGCTGGACGGCCTGACGGCCTTTACCACCTGGCCGCTGCGCCTGCTGAGCGTGTCGGGCATAGGCCTGTCGGTGCTGTCGTTTGTCTATGGGCTGTACATCATCGTCAAGCACTGGATGTATGGCGACGAAGTACAAGGCTGGGCCACTCTGATCACCGTGGTGCTGTTCTTTGCCGGCATCAATCTTATTTCGGTGGGCGTGCTGGGCGAATACATTGCGCGCATTTTCGGCGAGGTCAAGAACCGGCCTATCTACATCGTTCGAAAGCGACGGGGCGCCGGCCTGGAAGGCAGCGGGCCGGATCAACATCAATAATCCAGGGCCTGTCATGAATTTCCTTTCCCGGCTGTCGGCCCGGCTGCTGGCCATCCGTTCTACCTGGGTCGTGGCTGTCCTGACCTTTGCCTGGCTGTCGGCCACCACCTGGACGCGTCCGTTGTTTCTGCCGGACGAAGGCCGCTACGTGGGCGTGGCCTGGAACATGCTTCACGGCCACGAGCTGCTGGTTCCGTTGCTGGACGGCTTGCCGTTCTTCCACAAGCCGCCGCTGTTCTACTGGATTACGGCGTTCGCCCTGCATGTTTTCGGGCCCAATGAGTGGGCGGGCCGGTTCAGCTCGGTGATCTGCGCCACCTTGATGGCCGCCTTGCTGTTCTGGTTTCTTAAAAAGCACGTCGGCCAGCGCGTGGCGGCCATTGCCGCCGTCATCCTGGTGTCTTCGCCGTTTTTGTTCGGGGGCGCGCAGTACGCCAACCTGGACATGACGGTGGCGGGCATGATCGCGGCCACGGTCATCGTGGCCGCCAGCGCGGTGCTGCGCCTTGAGCGGGGCGAAGCCTATCGCGGCATGCTGGTCCTGGCCTATGCGGTGGCGGGCCTGGGCTTTTTGGCCAAGGGGCTGATCGGCATCGTGCTGCCGGGCGGCATCATCTTTTTCTGGCTGGTGGGCCGGCGGCGTTTCGACAGCCTGAAGCGCCTGTTCTGGCTGCCCAGCGTGGCGGTTTTCTTCGTGGTGTCGTTGCCATGGATGGTGTGGATGCAGTGGCGCTATCCCGGTTTTTTCGACTACTACATCGTCTACCAGCATTTCCAGCGGTTCCTGGAGTCGGGCTTCAACAACCCGCATCCATTCTGGTTCTACGTGCCGGTGGTGATTGCGGCTACCCTGCCATGGTCCATCCAGCTGTGGCGCATGGCCGGCAAGGCATTCTGGAAGAACGCGCCCCGCACGGCGGTGGATGGGCTCATGCTGTCCTGGCTGCTGGTCATCCTGGTCTTCTTTTCCATTCCCAGTTCCAAGCTGGTCGGCTATGTTCTGCCCCTGGTTGCGCCTCTGGCGTATTTTCTGGCCTTGCCGTTCGCCCGCCGTTTTGCGGCCGGGGAGGGCGCCGCCGAGGCGGGCGACGAGGGGGCTGCGGATTCTTACCGGGCGATGCGCACTTTCTCGCTGTACCTGGCCATTTCCCTGGGCCTTTGCCTGGCGGCCGTGATCGCCCTGGTGGTCGCTCCCCAGCCGTCGACCAAGGGGCTGGCCCTGAAAATGCGCAGCGCATACAGCGATGCCGACCGGGTGATCATGCTGGATCGCATTCGCTACGACCTGGGGTTTTACCTGCGAACCGCCAAGCCGGCGGCCATCGTCATCGACTGGAACGATCCGGAGGTCAAGACAGCCGACACCTGGCGCAAGGAAATCTACGATGCGGCCCAGTTCGATCCGCAGCAAGCGGCCTCGCTATTGGTAAATCCGCAAGACCTGCTGCCCAGCCTGTGCGCCGGGCGCAATGCGGCGGTCTGGCTGGTGGGCGACCGGAACTCCGGCAAGCAATATACGTTTCTGGCCGGCTTGGCGCCTTATGCCGAGGACGGCAAACTAAGGGTGTGGCGGATTCCCGCCGGGGCCCGCCCCGCGTTTTGCGCTGAACAGCCCGAAGCCGGCCTAAAATAAAAGCCATGAAGGCCATGCCAATCGGGATAAGCGCCAGTGAATAGCACGTCCAACCAAACCAAGCGCATTGTGGTGTGCGCCGACGACTTCGGCATGAACGCCGGGATCGACGCGGGTATTTTGCACCTGGCGGAACTGGGGCGGCTGAATGCCACCAGTTGCCTGGTCGAAGGCCCGGTCTTCGAGCAGGATGCGCCCGCCCTCAAGGATTCGAATCTGCAAACCGGCCTGCATTTGAACTTTACCGAGGCGTTGACGGTGCCGGGCCTGTTCCTGCCGCTGTCCGAGCTGATTTTGCGCGCGTATGCGCGCCGCCTGGACACCGAGCGGGTGCGAACCCAGATTGTGCGGCAGTTGGATACTTTCGAAAGCATCATGGGCCGGGCGCCCGATTTCGTGGATGGGCATCAGCACGTTCATCAGCTGCCGCAAATCCGCGAACTCCTGCTGCCCGAGCTGGTACGGCGCTATGCGGCAAACCTGCCCTGGCTGCGCTATACCGGCTTGCGCGCGCAGCCGTCCATTCCCGCGCGCTTGCGCTTCAAGGCCCTGATCATCCAGACCCTGGGTTCGCACGGCTTTGCGCGGCAGGCGCGCCGTCTTGGGTTCATGCTGAACCCGGGTTTCCTGGGCGTGTATGATTTCCAGGGCGGCGAAGCCGGTTACCGGGTTTTGCTGCGGGCCTGGCTAAGTCATGCGCGCGAGGGCGATTTGCTCATGTGTCATCCGGCCGCCCAGGCCGATGCACAGGATGGCCTGGGCGCGCAAAGAACCGCTGAGTTCCAGGTGCTGGCCGCGCAATCGGCCGGCGGTCTATTGCGGGAGTACGGGCTTAGCGTAATGCCGCGAAACGTCGCGGGGCGGGCCTGATCCTTTATGCATCGAGCTTTTGAACCCGAATCTTTCCTTATGCTCCAGGAAACCGTTGCGGCCGAGCCAGGAGCGTTGTTGATCACCAGGAGAATGTCATGCCAGTGTCTTTCAGTCCCTTATCCAGCGATTTTTCCGTTTCGCCCCAGTTGACCCCCGAGGACATGGCTCTTGTGGCCCAGGCGGGCTATAAAAGCGTCATTATCAACCGGCCCGATTTCGAAGGCGGGCCCGAGCAGCCGGCCTCGGCCGATGTAATGGCGGCGGCGCGGGCGGCGGGTTTGCAGGTGGAATACCAGCCGGTTGTCAGCGGCGCCATGACTGTGCAGGACGTCGAGCGGTTTGCGCAACTGCTCAAGGAGCTGCCGGCCCCGGTGCTGGCGTATTGCCGCAGCGGCACACGTTGTGCCAATTTGTACCAGGCCGCCCAGGGTATTTGATTTTGCGCAAAACTACGCGTTTTTCCGGCTTTATCTTTGACTACGTTGTAGGGTAGGATAAATACAGGTAGTTTTCGTCAACCAACGGTTATTCAAAGGGCAGTTACCATGTTCAAGAAAATACTTATTCCCACCGATGGCTCAACGCTTGCGGCCCAGGCCGCCAACAAGGGCGTGTGCTTTGCGCGCAAAATCGGTGCCGAGGTCGTTGCCTTGTATGTTACCCAGCCGTTTGCCGCCACCGTGGGTTTCGACGGCATGGCCGCCGCCTACGCCATCACCGACGAAGACTACGATAAAACCGCCGCCGAGCAGGCGCAAAAATACCTCAAGGCGGTCATGGATCGCGCCGAAACCGCCGGGGTCAAGGCCACTGCGCGGGCCGTGTCCAATTTCAATGTGGCCGACGGCATCGTCCAGGCCGTCGAAGAAGACAACTGCGATCTCATCTTCATTGGCAGCCATGGCCGCAGCGGCCTGTCGCGTCTTCTGCTGGGCAGCGTCACCATCAAGGTGCTGAGCCTGGCCAAAACGGCCGTGCTGGTCTACCGGGTCAAAGAATCCGAATAGTTCAAAAAAATGCGGCCACGTGGCCGCATTTTTTTTGTCCGCGTGCGGGCGGCCGGCTGTTTGTAAAAAAGTCCCGATTCCTTCCTTGGCCATTACCGGGTATAGGCCCAATTCCCTTTTGATGCCGTGTCTTTTGGCGCCGCAGCCCGGCATGTCGTAGCGCTTGGCTCAGGCCGTGCTTTTCGGGGTCAGCCTTTCTTTGTTTTCGGTAATGGCGGCCAGGGTCAGGGGGTTCAGGGCTTCGTTGGCGGTCTTGCCGTCGGGGTGCTCTGCCAGGAATTCCAGCATGCAGGTGCGCATGCGCGGCTCCCAGAACTTCTGTATGTGGTTGGCCACGCCTTCGAGGCCTTCCTCGCGGTTGGGCAGGGAATCGAAAAAATTGCCGATGCGGTTGGCCAGGCGGATCAATTGGTCGATTTGGTTCACGTGGTTGCTTCCTTGTTGCAGAGATATTCGGGATGGGCGTATAGGGTGAAAGCGTCGTTGCGCGCAAAGCCGGCCAGCATGATGTTGAGGTCTTGCGCCATGCGCGCAGCGTAGCTGGTTGGGGCCGAAACCGCCACCACGACCGAAATACCCGCGGCGGCGCATTTTTGCACCATTTCGAAGCTGGCGCGGCTGGATATGACGGCAAAGCCCTGCTCGGGGTCGGCGCGCGTGCGCAGCATGTGGCCGATAAGCTTGTCCAGCGCATTGTGCCTTCCCACGTCTTCGCGCACCTGGCTTATGCTGCCATGCTCGTCGGCCCAGCCGGCGGCGTGGGTGGCGCCGGTAAGCAGGTGCAGGGGCTGCTGCTTGCGCAACTGTTCGACGGCGGCGGAAATGGCGCTGGCCGACACCGGTGTTTGGCGGCGCGGCAGCGGCGGCAGGTCGCGCTGGACTTCGTCAAGGCTTTCCAGGCCGCACAGCCCGCAGCCCGTACGGCCCGCCAGGCTGCGGCGGCGCAGCTTGAGCTGGTTCAGGCAGGCGCTGGCGATGTCGGCCTGGATGACGATGCCGTTGGGGCGGGCGATGACCTCCAGCCCGTAGATGTCGGAGGCCGAACGGATAATGCCTTCGGTATAGGAGAACCCGTAGGCAAAGTCTTCCAGATCGCACGGGGTGGCCAGAACCGTGGCGTGGCTGATGCCGTTGTATTCGAGGGCGACGGGCACCTCTTGCACCAGTTCGTCCTGCTCGCTGGCGCCGCCGCGCCGGCCGCCCTCACGCACGACTGTGTGCGAGGCATGGCCGGGCATGGCCGGAATGCAGCAGTCGTCGGGCAGCGTGGCGGCCGGCACGTTACGGCCTTTAGCTTTGCGGCACGCCGTCGTGCTCGCGCTCACGCTCGGCCAGCAGTTTTTGCTGGATATCGCTGAAGCGCGACCACTTGGCCTGCCATTCCGACGGTTGCGTGACCAGGCGGGCCTGCACGGCCGTAACCTTGTACTCGGGGCACTCGGTGGCCCAGTCGGAGCTGTCGGTGGTGACGACGTTGGCGCCCGACTCGGGGAAATGGAAGGTGGTGTAGACCACGCCCGGCTGGACGCGCTCGGTCACATCGGCCCGCAGCACGGTTTCGCCCGAACGGCTTTGCACCGCCACCCAGTCGCCCTGCTTGATGCCGCGGTCTTCGGCATCTTGCGGATGGATTTCGAGCAGGTCTTCGCTGTGCCACATGACGTTGGGGGTGCGGCGGGTTTGCGCGCCCACGTTGTATTGCGACAGGATGCGGCCGGTGGTGAGCAGCAGGGGGAACTTGCGCGTGCTGCGCTCTTCGCTGGGCACGTACTTGGTGATCATGAACCGGCCCTTGCCGCGCACGAATTCGCCGACGTGCATGATGGGGGTGCCATCGGGTGCCTCCGCGTTGCAAGGCCATTGCAGGCCGCCGCCCATTTCGTCGATCTTCTTGAACGAAACGCCCGAGAAGGTGGGAGTGAGACGCGCGATCTCGTCCATGATTTCGGACGGATGGTTGTAGTGCATGGGATAGCCCATGGCGGTGGACAGCGCGCAGGTGGCTTCCCAGTCGCCCATGCCTGCCTTGGGCTCCATGACCTTGCGCACGCGCGAGACGCGACGTTCAGCATTGGTGAAGGTGCCGTCTTTTTCAAGGAAGGAGGTGCCAGGCAGGAAGACGCGGGCGTACTTGGCGGTTTCGTTCAGGAACATGTCCTGCACGATGATGCAGTCCATCGAGGCCAGCGCCTGCGCCACGTGTTGCGTGTCGGGATCGGACTGGACGATGTCCTCGCCCTGGCAATACAGGCCCTTGAACGTGCCGCCGATGGCCGCATCGAACATATTGGGAATGCGCAGGCCGGGCTCGGGCTGGATGTGTACGCCCCAGTCCTGTTCGAACTGGTGGCGCACGGCGGCGTCGCCGACATGGCGATAGCCGGTGAATTCGTGCGGGAAGGAGCCCATGTCGCAGGAGCCCTGCACGTTGTTCTGGCCGCGCAGCGGATTGACGCCCACGCCTTCACGCCCCAAATTGCCCGTGGCCATGGCCAGGTTGGCGATGGCCATGACGGTGGTCGAACCCTGGCTGTGCTCGGTGACGCCCAGGCCGTAATAGATGGAGCCGTTGCCCTGCGTGGCGAACAGGCGGGCCGCCGCGCGCAGGTCGCCGGCCGGCACGCCTGTGATGGACTCGGTGGCTTCCGGCGAGTTTTCGGGCTGGGAAACGAAGTTGCGCCATTGTTCGAAGGCGGGTTTTTCGCAGCGTTCCGCCACGAATTTTTCGTCGATGAGGCCTTCGGTGGCGATGACGTGGGACATGGCCGTCAGCAGGGCGGTATTGGTGCCGGGCCGCACGGGCAGGTGGTAGTCGGCCTTGATGTGCGGAGAGCTGACCAGCTCGATGGAGCGCGGGTCGATGACGATGAGTCTGGCGCCCTGGCGCAGGCGGCGCTTGAGGCGCGAGGCAAAGACCGGATGAGCCGCGCTGGGATTGGCGCCCATGACAATGACGACGTCGGTGTACATGACCGAGTCGAAGGTCTGCGTGCCTGCCGATTCGCCCATGGTTGTCTTGAGGCCGTAGCCGGTGGGCGAGTGGCACACGCGCGCGCAGGTGTCGACGTTGTTGGTGCCGAAGGCGGCGCGCACCAGTTTTTGCACCAGATAGGTTTCTTCGTTGGTGCAGCGCGAAGAGGTGATGCCGCCGATGGAGTTGCGGCCGTACTTGGCCTGGATGCGCTTGAGCTCGGAGGCGGCGTAGTCGATGGCCTCGTCCCAGGAGACTTCGCGCCAGGGTTCGGTGATGCTGTCGCGGATCATGGGGTTGAGGATGCGGTCTTTGTGGGTGGCGTAGCCCCAGGCGAAGCGGCCCTTGACGCAGGAGTGGCCGCGATTGGCCTTGCCGTCTTTCCAGGGCACCATGCGCACGACTTCCTGGCCTTTCATTTCGGCTTTGAAGGCGCAGCCCACGCCGCAATAGGCGCAGGTGGTGATGACCGAGTGTTCGGACTGGCCTTTTTCGATGACCGTGTTTTCCATGAGCGACGACGTGGGGCAGGCCTGCACGCAGGCGCCGCAGGAAACGCAGTCGCTGCCCAGGAAGTTGTCGTTCTGGCCCGGGGAGATGCGCGATTCGAACCCCTTGCCGCTGATGGTAAGGGCGAAGGTGCCTTGTATGTCGTCGCAGGCGCGCACGCAGCGGCTGCAGACGATGCACTTGGACGGATCGTAGGTGAAATAGGGGTTGGATTCGTCGGGCTTGTCGTTGAGGTGGTTGACGCCGTCGAAGCCGTAGCGCACGTTGCGCAGGCCCACGACCCCGGCCATGTCCTGCAGTTCGCAGTCGCCGTTGGCGGGACAGGTGAGGCAGTCCAGCGGGTGGTCGGAAATGTACAGCTCCATGACGTTGCGGCGCATGTCGTGCAGCTTGGGCGTTTCGGTCCAGACGACCATGCCCGCCTCGACCGGCGTGGTGCACGAGGCGGGATAGCCGCGCCGGCCTTCGATTTGAACCAGGCACAGCCGGCACGAGCCGAAGGCTTCGAGGCTGTCGGTGGCGCAAAGCTTGGGAATGTTGATGCCGGCTTCGGCCGCGGCGCGCATGATGGAGGTGCCGGCGGGCACTTCGCATTGCTGTCCGTCGATGGTAAAGGAAACGAGTTCGGTGCTGGTGCGCGCCGGCGTGCCGTAGTCTCGTTCGCGTTTGGCGATGGTTTCTAGCATGGTGGTGGCTCCGGGATCAGGCGTGTGCTGCGGGTTGTGGGGTTTTTTCCAGGCCGAAGTCTTCGGGGAAGTGTTCGAGCGCTGAAAGAACGGGGTAGGGCGTCATGCCGCCCAGGGCGCACAGCGAGCCGCCCAGCATGGTGTCGCATAAATCGTGCAGCAATTCGACCTGCTGGTCGCGCTGCTGGCCGTTGCGGATTTTTTCGAGGACTTCGACTCCGCGCACGGAGCCGATACGACAGGGCGTGCACTTGCCGCAGGATTCGACGGCGCAGAACTCCATGGCGTATTGTGCCATTTTGGACATGTCGACGCTGTCGTCGAAGGCGACCAGGCCGCCGTGGCCGAGCATGGCCGAAATG
>JBEBXF010000053.1:0-12188 GCA_040391725.1 Eoetvoesiella caeni
GACCCGACGCTGGCCGCGTTGTCGGCCATGCTGGTCGGCGTCGCGCTGCTGATAGCCGTCGTATGCGAGAAAACCATCGGACTCGAGCGGTTTGTGGGTGTATAGGATTCGCTTCGGTCTTTCTACCAACCAGACATGAAGAGGGACAAATGACTTGGACACCGATTATTCCACCTGGATCGGCAAAGCCGCTGGCGCCGTATGTGCCAGGCACCAGGGCGGGCAATGCGATTTACGTATCCGGCACGCTGGCGCTGGATGCCGAAGGGAAAACCGTGGGCGAGGGCGATGTGCGCGCGCAGACGCGGTGCGTGCTCGATGCCATACGCAAGGTGCTGAATGCCGCGGGAGCGGACCTGGGGGACGTTGCCTACAACCAGATCTTCCTGAAGAGCCGGGCCGACTACGCCGCCATGAACGAGGTTTACGCGGAGTACTTCGGCAAAGCGCCGCCTGCGCGCTACTGCATCGTTACGGAGCTGGTGAAGCCTGAATTCCTGATAGAAATCGCCAGCACGGCTTACCTTGCGTCCGCGACGGACGATGCCTCGGCGAACGGGGCGGGGAGGCATGATGCCGTACGCTGATATCGCCGGCGGGCAACTGCACTACGAGAGCCACGGCGAAGGCTTTCCCTTGATATTCAGCACGGGAATGGGGGGAGTGGGCGCGTATTGGGCTCCTCAGATCGCGGAGTTCGCCAAGCACTACCGCGTGATCGTCTACGACCATCGCGGCACGGGGCGCAGCACGAAATCCGTCATGAAGTATTCCGTAGAGCTTTTGGCCCAGGATCTTATCGATCTTATGGATAGCCTGGGCATCGCCGAAGCCGACGCCGTGGGCCATTCGACGGGGGGCATGCTCATGCAGGCCGCGCTGGTGGATCATCCAGGGCGCTTCAGGCGCGCGGTTTTCTATGGAACCAGGGCCAATGCCGACCACTTCACCAAGCTTGCGATGGGGATGCGGCTGGCGTTGCTGCGCAGCGACGGGGTGGCCGCGTATCGGCGAAGCACGCCGATTTTCCTGTATCCCAGCGACTGGATCCGGCAGAACGCCCAGCTTCTGGAGGCAGCGGACAAAGGGCTTGTGGAGTCCGATTTCAACGCCGAAATCATGGCTTCGCGCATCGAGGCTGTATTGAATCATGATCAGACTGGCCGGGTGCACCGCATCACCACGGAATCTCTGGTGCTTTGCGCCAGGGACGACTTCTTGACTCCGCCTTATTACTCGCGCGAATTGGCCGCACTTATTCCGGGCGCCAAATTGGTTTTTATCGACTACGGCGGCCATGCCTGTTCCCAGACCAATCCTTCGGAGTTCAACAGCGCGGTGTTGTCGTTCCTGACTGCCGGGCATGAATAACCGGGCTCAGCGCCCTTACGTAAAGCGGAAGAATCATGGAAATCTCGAATACGATTCAGCTGTTTAGTCTGTTCCGTAAAGAATTTGAGCTTTGCAACCTCAGGCAAGGCGAAACCGTTATCTTGCTGACCGACGCTAGCTCTCCTCGTGAGTACGTGGCCGCGGGGTTCGCCGCGGCCAACGACCTGGGGGCAAGCGCCTATGAAATCGGGATCAGCAAGAATCCCGATAGAACCCGGATAGGCGTCGATGCGATAGGCTCGGCCAACGGGCTGCTTGACGCGCTCAAGGCTTGCGACCTGCTGTGCGCGCTTCATTTTCCCAATTTCTCCAAATGGGTGCGTGAAGTCAGGGCGGCCGGAACCCGGGTGCTTTCCATTGTCGACCATCCGGATGAGCTGCGCCGCCTGCAGTCGCCGCCAGGACTGAAGAACGCGGTGCTGACGGCCGCCGAACTGTGGGGGGCGTCGCGCACCATCCGTCTGACCAACCGGGCCGGCACCGATCTTCAGTGGAACCGCGGCGAGTTCCCGGTCAAGGTGCAGTACGGCTTTGCCGAAGAGCCGGGCCGCTTCGACCACTGGGGCGCCGGCCACATTACCAATTTCCCGGATGAAGGCACGGCGAACGGCGTGGTGGTCATTCAGCCCGGCGACTTGTGGGTGCTGCCCTACGTTCGTGTCGTCGAAAGCGAAATACGCCTGGTCGTGCGCGACGGTTTCATCCGGGAAGTCAGCGGTGGGATGGACGCCAAGGCCTTCAAGTACTGGCTCGACCGCAACAAGCGCTCGGCGGACGATATCGATCCCTATGCGGTATCGCATCTTGGATTCGGGCTGCATCCCGGCGCGCACTGGGACCAGATACTGCTGCATGGAAACCAGCAGAACCGGATCAACGCTTCCGGCCGCGTGTTTGCCGGCAATTTCCTGTTCTCCACCGGCCCGAATTCCGACATGGGCGGCAAGCGCGATACGACGGGACATATCGATATGCCTATGGTCGAGTGCACGGTGGAGCTCGACGGCAAGGTGGTGCTCGAGGACGGGAAATTCGTGGATGAAAGATTGATCGTGCAGCCGGCCTGACTGTTGATTGGCGGCGATGAGGCGGCGCAAGGGCGGTTGCCCATGCGCCTGGAAAGAGCGGCTGATTCTCCATCGAAGCTGTGCCGGGCTGCTTTGCGGCGTTGCAGCCCTTGCCATTCATGCCGTCACAGGCTCGGCCATCTTCACTTTTTCCATCATTTCGTCCACGGTCATGACATGCGCCGTGGAAACGGAAAGAATGGCCAGTGTCGCCTTGTGCACTTCGGCCGCCGACATGGCGCCGTAGCCGACATCCGGATAATCGAAAGTGCCGGTGGCATCGGAAAGAAAGGCCACCCGGTAGTTGCGGAACATGGCGTCGCGCGCTGTGGCGTGGCAGCAGTTTTCGGTGGTCGTGCCGGTGACGATGACGGATTCAATACCCCATTCGCGCAGGATAATGTCGAGGTCGGTGCCGAAGAACGCGCTGTAGCGGTGCTTTTTGATGATGTGTTCGCCGGGGGCCGGGGCCAGGTCGGGGTAGATTTCAATACCTGGGGTTTCGTCGACCAGGCCCTGTTTGCTGGCGATGGGCGGCCATAGATCGTCGAATAGACCAGCGTCGGATCCGTCGCGACGGTGGGCATGGGTCGTGTAGATAATGCGAATTCCTTCTTTACGGCAAAAATCCAGTGCGCGCGCCAGGTTCGGCACCATGTTGCGGGCAGCGGGCGTATCCATGGGGGCGCCGGCGGCAACGAAATCGTTCTGCATATCCACGACGATCATGGCTGTCTTTTTGGGATCGAGGGATTGAATTTGATATGGCATTACAGTCTCCTTCGGGTGTTGTGGGGGAAAAACGCAGACAACGAAGACAAGACGCATCGCGTGCGTAAGCAACCACCATAATTCCGGCGGAGTCGAGTTTCAAGTGGAGAAACATTACGTTGCCAGCGCGTTCATGCCGCAAATCTAGGCCACGGGCTTAAATCCGCGGCATCCATTTCAGCCATGGCCAGCTCTTCGATCAGTCGGCTTTTAATGTCGGAAAAGTCGGGGTTGTGCCATTGGTTCGCCAGTTCGTTAGGGACTTCCAGCAGGTCGAAGAGTTCGCAGTGTCCGGTGCGTCCATAGATGCTCAGGCGGTATCTCGTGGTGATCAGCGTTCGGATGCGGGGGGCGACGGAGAACCCCAGGTGAGGGGCCTGCGCGTCGTCTTCGATCAGCACCGAGCTTGGGGGGGTGGGCGTTTGGTTGGCGTCGATGTCGGGGATCAGACTGCGTCCCTGCAGGCCGTTGTACGGATGGATGCCGCAGCGTTCGAGTATGGTGGCCGAGATATCGATGCTGGAACACAGATACGGGCTTTGACGCTGGTTTGCACGGGCTTGGGGGTCGTGCCAGATCAAAGGTACCCGTAGCAATCCCTGTAGATGTAACGGGCCCTTCAGCAGCAGGGAATGATCGCCCAAAAAGTCTCCGTGGTCGCTGGTAAAGATGATGACCGTGTCGTCGGTCTGCCCCGTTTCGCGCAGTGTGGCCAGCACATTGCCGATGGCATCATCGATCATGGTGATCATGCCGAAGGTCAGGGCTATGGCTTCCTTGGCTTCGTGTTCGAGCACATTGAAGGCGCCGAAGCTTTGATCCGAGGGTCGCTTTTTTCTTCTTTCGTTGCGCGCCCATTGCACTTGCGGCAGTACGTCGTCGGGGCAATGGAATGATTCGGGGACGACTTGATCTTCCGGTTTGTACATGTCCCAATAGCGCCCGGGCGGTGTAAACGGATGATGGGGGTCGGGAAACGAGATGGTCAGGAAGAAAGGTTGGTTGCGGTGCCGGGCGGCGTGCTCTTTCAGGTAATGGATGGATTCGTTCTCGATGTAGCGAGTCGGATAAAGCTCTTCAGGCATGCGGGTGCGCCAGGCTTGGGGGCAGGAATATGTATGCGCCAAGCTGTTTTGCGGGCCTGAAAGCGTGGCGGGATCGTAGCCCTGGCCTTGTAGCCAGTGGCGGTAGTGGCCGCCTACGAGGTCGCCGTGTTCCGTACAGAACTGAACGTGCTCGAACCCGTAGAAGGGAGTTTGCACTTGCAGTGGGCGATCCTTGTTCCAGCGGCTGGCAAGCTCCTGGCCGTAGTCGTCCCCAGGATGGCAGCGTACGGCTTCCGAGGCGGAGGCGGGCGGCATCCACAAGCCCGCCGCTGGTTTGGGCGGATTTACCATGGGCGGCATTTCATACATGTTCTGCAAATGGCTTTTTCCGATCAGGGCCGTTCTATAGCCCCTGAGCCGCAGCAGCTCGACGAAGGTGTTCTCCTGCAGCGACAACGGAATGCCGTTCATGCGGACACGGTGAACGGAGGGGCGGCGCCCTGTGAATATGGATGCTCTGTTGGGCATGCATACCGGGCTGGCAACGTAGCATCGGTCGAATCGGGTGCCGTGCTGGGCCAGGGCGTCGATATGTGGCGTGTTGATGCGCGTTTGTCCGTAGCAGCCGAGATGGTCGGCTCGCATCTGATCCGTCATGATCAGGATGACATTGGGGGGGCGGCGATTATCCGGATTTTCTGTTGTGGTGCTTTGCTTCATGGTGATTTAATTTCCGTTTTTTTCCAGTCCGTTATGCCAGCGCAGCAGCTTTGTTTTGCTGAACTGCACGAATGCCAGATCCGTGACGATGCTGATGGCGCCTATCACCAGTATTCCCAGGATGACCTCATCGAAGCGGCCGTTGTTCATGCCGTTCATGATCAGGAATCCAAGCCCCGAGGTGCTGGCTATCATCTCGGCGCCGACCAGGGCGACCAGTCCTATCGACCAACCCAGGCGCAGGCCGGTAACGATGTCGGGCAGCGCCGCGGGCAGGGTCACCAGGAAGAACATCTGGCGGTGGTTCATGTCGAGGGAGCGGGCGGCGCGCAGCAGATTGAAGTCGATTTGCTGAACGCCCTTCAAGGTGGTGATGAATACGGGAAAGAACGAGGTCAGGGCAATAAGGAAAATTTTCGACTCCTCGCCGATGCCGAACCAGATCAGGGCAAGGGGAATCCAGGCAAGCGGCGGAATGGGCCGCAGTGTTTCGCATAAAGGCAGGAACATAAGACGCAGGATGCGGTAGCTTCCCAGGATGGCGCCTATCAGCACGCCCAGGCATGAACCGAAGAAAAATCCCGCGACGAGGCGCTGCCCGCTGATCTGGATGTATTCAAGCAGCTTGCCGTTGCCGAGTTCTTGCCAGGCCAATTGAAAGACGATGGCCGGCGCGGGCAGAACGGTTTCCGATACCAGCTTGCTTGCCAGTGCCAGTTTCCATGCGGCGAAAATGAGGACGATGGTGGCCAGCAGGTAGGCAAGGGGGCGAGGGTCGAATCTCGAATGGCTTTTCGTCATGATTCGCTCCGGTGGTTCCATGGCAGCAGCTTTTGTTCCAGCAGGTCGAGCGCCTTGGAGGCCGCCAGGCCAAGAAAACCGATGACAAGCATGCCGACCATGGTGATGTCCGTGCGAAAGGAGTTGCGTGCCTCCATGATCAATGAGCCCAGACCGTGAACGGTGGCTATCATTTCCGCCGCCACGATGATTGTGAAACAGGCGATCAGCGCCACCCGCAGGCCTGTGAAAATGCGCGGGAGCGCGGCGGGAAGAATCACTTGCCGGAAAATGTCCCGGGTTCCCATGTCCATGGACATGGCCGCCCGGATGAGCAGAGGGTCGATAAGCTTGACGCTGCTGATGGTGTAGGTGACGATGATCCAGAAAGCGCCGAAGCCGATGAGCATGACTTTCGACAATTCGCCAATGCCGAACCAGGCAATGAACAAGGGCAGTACGCTGATGGCGGCGATCGACCGGCCGAATGTGACGATGGGGTAGGCAAGCCGATCCAGTGCCCGGTAGTAGCCTGTTGCCAGTCCCAGCGGGACGCCCAGCAGCACCGATCCGAGAAACCCAAGGGCTATCCGCTGCAGGGTCACGGCGATATGGGTGGAGATGACGATGCCGTCGGGGAAGCCGTTGGTGGCAACGTCGTACAGGGCCAATAGCAGATCGCTGGGCGGGGGAAACAAAAATGGTGAAATCAGGCCGGCTTTGGAAAGAATCTGCCAGGCGGCAAGGGCCGCGGCCATGGTACCTACACCAAGCAGGCGATTGCTTGAGACGATATCAGGAAAGCGCATTCTGGATCTCGTTTTCTAGAGCAAGGCATTGCAGGTTGGTGCGTTCCCGGGGGCGGGGAAGGTCGATGATGTATTCCGATCCGAGTCGGCCGGGATTGGGCTTGAGCACGATGATGCGATCGGCGAGCATCAGCGCCTCGGTCACGCTATGCGTCACGAACACGACGGTTTTCTTCTGTACTTCCCATATTTGCAGGATTTCCCGCTGCATATCCAGGCGGGTCAGTTCGTCCAGCGCACCGAACGGTTCGTCCATGAGAAGTATCTTGGGATTCAGGGCAAGGGTGCGTGCAATGGCGACCCGCTGCTGCATGCCGCCCGAAAGCTCGTAGGGGTATTTGTCTTCGAATCCCTTCAGGCGCACGAGCTCGATGAGTTCGTCAGCCTGCTTGGCCGATGCGCCAGGAGACAAGCCGCGCTGCTTGCAGGCGAACAGAATATTCTTGCGTGCCGTCAGCCAGGGGAAAAGGCCGAATTGCTGAAAGACCACCCCTTTGCCTTTGCCGGGGCTCGTTACTTTTTCATCGCCCACCCAGATCTCGCCGGACGAGGGGGTGAGAAAGCCGGCGATCATGTTCAAAAGAGTGGTCTTGCCGCAGCCGCTTCTGCCCAGCAGGCAAACGAACTCGTTGGGCTTGATGGCCAGGTCGACGTCCTGCAGGGCCGGCACGTTGCGGCCGTCGGTGGATCGATAGGTTTTGGAAACCTGTTTTATATGGATCCCGTTGCTCATTGCTTTCATCCTCTAGCGCGGAACTGGGGTTGCGGGTGCCCGTGCGGCCGCTGTTTTTATTGCCGATATCGACGCGGGTATCTATTTGGCGTCGAGATTGACGAGGCTTTTGTCGATTTGAGCGAGCGGAGCGCTATCTGTCAGCTTCATGATGTCCACGGGATGCCGCAGCCTCCCTGTGCGGGAGAGAAAGCCCAGAACCGCGTCCATGTCGTACAGATAGCTTTTGTCGAGTGCCAGGCTGTTGGTGTTGTCCTTCAGAATGGCCTGGTCGACCTTGGGATCTTCTTGAAAGAATTTCGAATAGATATCGACGACCTGATCATAGTTCTTGGGGTCGGAAACGAATGCCTGCGCCTTGATGTACGCGCGCAGCAAGGCCTTGACGGTATTGGGATTGGACTTTACGAAGCCCGCGGTCGAAGCCAGGACGGTGCGGGTATAGTCGATTCGTTGCGCTTCGCCCCGGTTGCCGACGAAGTTGCTGGTTGTCCCTGTGTGGATGAGATCGACTTTTTCTTTTTGCTGGGCTTGATGAATCCAGGGCTGCCAAGTGACCATGCCGTCGATGGCTCCGTTCGACAGGCTGGCCATTTGAGCTGGAGGCGGAAGGTTGGTGATTTGTATCTTGGCGCAGTCCACGTTGTATCGGGCGCAAAGCAATTGCAGCATCTGCTCGGCGCCCGAGCCCTTGAGCAGTCCGATTTTCTTGCCCTCCAGTTGTTTGGGCGTGGTAATGCCGGCCGAGTCGCGCACCACGACACCCATGGTGCGATCCACGATGGCCAGGTTGGCAAGCACCACCACGGGCAGGCCGTTGCTGCGCAGGGTCAATACCGGGGCCTGGGTGGGGTTGCTGACGTCCACGGCGCCCGAAACCATGGCTTCAAGCTGCATCATCCCGGCGGGGAAGGTCTTCAGGTTTACCTTTGTAAAGCCTTCTTCCTTGAAGTACCCGTTGTGTGCGGCAATGATGGCATGGCCGCCAGCGCCCCATCCCGGACCTACGCCGATATTGATCTCCGTTTTTTCCAGGGAATCTTGAGCCTGGGCCGTCGTGGCGCAGGCAAACGACGCCGCGCATGCCAGGGCAGCCATTCCCGCGAACTTGCCGAAAGTGCGCTGCAGCATGGAGCGAGCCTGTTTTGCCTCTATGTGATCTGTGAGTCTTTCAGGGATACGGGTTTTGGCCGTTGTGCCGTTCATCATGGTTTGTCTCCCGATGCGAGTCGTTGATTATTATCGAAGTCCTTATTTGCGCTCTTTGCCATGCCTGCAGCGTGGATGGCGAGCCCTCTTTGGAGCATTCTAGGTGAGTGGCTGTTTCGATGGGTACTAAGATTTTCCGTCATGCGATAATCAAACGGTTATTACCTGCTTGAGGCGCTTTCCATGAGCGATGGTTTGTACGATCAGTTGCCCAGGCGGCTTAAGTTGCGCGAGCTGCGGATACTTTTGGCTGTGGCGGACTGCGGCAGCTTTCATGGCGCGGCGCGTGCAATACACGTGTCCCAACCCGCAATTACCAGCGCGATCGCCAGCCTGGAAGAGGCCTTGGCCGTCAAATTGTTCGACCGAACTCCGCAGGGGGTGCAGCCGACGCAGCACGGCATCAACTTCATTCTTCGTTCAAGAGCCATTTTCGGCGAGATCAAGCTTGCCGTCGATGAGATAGCGGCGGCGTCCACCGGCGCGCAAAAAGTGCTTCACGTGGGTACGGTGCCCTTGCCCGCAAGCGGAATATTGCCGGTCGCCTTGAAGCAGTTGCATGATCAGCATCCAGGGATCGAGGTTTCAGTGCTCGAGGCGTCGGAGCAGGTATTGGCGACCGCCCTGAAGGCCAGGCGGATCGATCTGTTCATGTCACGCATACCTCGCGATACGCAAGATGCCGCCTTTACTTTCGAGACGCTTTACGAAGATACATTGTGCGTCATTGCCAACCGGAATCATCCACTTGCCAGCCGCGAAAACCTGAGCTTTACCGACTTGAAGGACGAGGCCTGGGTGCTTCCGCCGGCGGGCTCTTTTTTTCATGATCATATCCAGCGCGCGCTCGGCAAGGGGGGCATTCCGATGCCGCAGCCGACAATGGAAACATTGTCCGCCGCGGTCATGCATGGTTTGATCGGCGCAGGCAATTATGTGGGTTTCTCTACGTGGTCGGTCTGGTCGTTCAATCCGTTGAGGCCCATGCTGGCGCAGCTGGATCTGGCACTGCCGGCGGTCAGGGCGCCCATAGGTGCCGTGGCGCTGAAGGACAGGCAAATCGACTCGCTGGGGCAGTCCCTGATCGACGGCGTCAGGCAGCTGGCGCGGGATTCGCAGTGAATTAGGCTCTTCCTAACTTGATGGGCAAATATCGATAATGGACAAGAGGTAGTGCGGCATCGATACTTTCTGAACGGACAAGAACGACAGCGCGTTCTGTTTTTTCAGGAGGCATCATGGCTGTACAGAAGCAATTTCTTACTACCCGCTATGGCGGCTACTATGCTCAACAAGTACCCGAAGACCCAGAGCTGACGCATGTCGAGAAAGGCTCCGCGTGCGGCGAATTGCTGCGCCGATACTGGCAGCCTGTAGCGTTGAGCAGCGAGGTGGGCGAGCTGCCCAGGACGGTGCGAATGTTTGGCGAAGACCTGGTTCTGTTCCGTACCACGGAAGGAGAGGTGGGCCTGCTGGAGAAGCATTGCAGCCATCGCGGAGCATCGCTGGAGTTCGGCATTTGCACGCCCAAGGGCATTCGCTGTTGCTACCATGGTTGGGAATTCGGCGTCGATGGCGCCATATTGGAAACCCCGGGCGATCCTCCAGAGAGCACGCTTAAAAATAGATTGTGCCATCCCGCCTATCCGCTGAAGGAATACCGGGGAATCATCTTTGGGTATTTCGGCCCGCCCGAGACGATTCCTCCCTTCCGGGAATACGACAGCTTCGATTTTTCGGGAGACAAGCTGGTTCCCTACAGCCTGACCTATCCCTGTAATTGGCTTCAGGTGCATGAAAACGTGATGGATCCCATCCATGCGGTTTTCCTGCATACCAGGATGACGTTCACGCACTTTGCGGATGCCTGGGGCGAGTTGCCGGTGCTGAACTTCAGGGAAACGCCGTTGGGAATGATCTATATCACCACGCGGCGCTGGAAAGACAAGATCTGGGTGCGTTCGAACGACATCATCCTGCCGAACCTGGCTCAAATCGGACATATATGGGAGGAAGGCCAGGACGAGCGGTCTTTTGCCCGCGTGGCCATTACGCGCTGGACTACGCCCGTCGACAACAAGACATGCAAGATTATCGGATGGAGGCATCTGCACCCAGAGGTCGACCCCAGGGGAATGTCCGATGAAAGCCAGATTGGCCTGGAGAGCGTCGACTTTTTCGGCCAGAGCGCCGGCAGAGAGTACGAAGAGCGGCAGCGCCTGCCGGGCGATTTCGATGCGCAGGTTTCGCAGCGCCCCATTGCCGTGCATGCGCAGGAACATTTAACGGCATGCGACAAAGGGGTGGGGATGTTGCGCCGCCTGTTGCGCATGCAGATTGAAAAAATGGCGGGTAGTGCGGCATTTTCCCCGGTGGGCAATAGCGTGCAGGAGGGTGTGGCCACATATTGCCACGATACCGTCGTTTCTGTTCCGCCCATGCAGGATCGCGACGATCGCGAGTTGTTGCGCCTGGTGGGCGAACGCATTACGGACATTGTGCTGGATCCCCACAACCAGGAAGCGCCCAATCGGCAAGAGGCCGTGCGGCAGAAAATCGCCGATTTCGTAGGCAGCCTTTAAAACCGTTCCAAGGAGACACAACTATGCAGACTGGCCCTATACATGCTGGCGAGGTGGACTGGTCGGGAGAGAACCCGGGCATTTATTTGAAAGAGGATCCCGAGGGGCCGTGGACCGGCCTGATGTGCTTTTACCGCGTGGTGTACTCGCCCCACGGCATGGGCAGCGGCGTGGTGGTGCTGGACGAGCCCAATATAGAGAAGGGGCGCCCGGACGTCGATAATTTTTGCATTTGCGACAACGAGCCGCTGGCAAAGTACCTGGTCGCCAATTTCTTTTCCAACTTTGCGGCATTCAAGGTGTCGGCCGGCATCAAGGCCCTTAGCTATCTGCCTCTTACCAGCCTGGAGCGTGAGGGCGATACACATTCCACGTATTCGGAGATCGTGCGTTCCGGCGATCTCGAGGTCAGGATGACGTGGGAGGGGCTGGGCGATGCGTATGCGGTGAATATGCCCGCGGCGCTTGGGGCGACAAAGAAGCATGACATGTACAGCTTCTTTGTGGATGCCAAGCAAGCCACGGTCAGTATTGACGGACGCTTGTTGCGGGGCAAGCTGACGAACAGGAATTGCGGCGGCACGGCAAAGAGCTCGGCGTTCCTGGCGTTTTCGGAGACGTGGATCAAAACCGCTGACTAAAACGGAGGTCGGTGATGCAGGAGATATTGCAATACACGCTAAGCGGTTTGGTAACCGGCAGTATTTACGGCTTGATCGGGGTGGGCTTTGTTGCCATTTACAACGCCACGGGCATTATCAATTTTGCGCAAGGGGACTTCGCGACGCTAGGTGCGATGCTGGCAATTACGTTGTCCTCGGTGGCGGGCTTGCCATTGTGGCTGGCGATTCTGGTTGCAATTGCCCTGGTGGGCGCTATTGCGGGGCTCATCGAACGTTTTGCGATTCGGCCGGCGGGCAGTAACGTCATTCGAGGCATTGTGATTACGATTGGCGTGGGTATCGTCCTGCAGGGAATCATCGCGGTTCTGTGGGGCACGGATGCTTTCCCTTTGCCATCTTTCTCGGGCGATGCCCCGGTTCATATCGGCGGCGCAACGCTGCCCAGCCAGGCTGTGT
>JBEBXF010000054.1:0-12027 GCA_040391725.1 Eoetvoesiella caeni
CTTCTCCAACGTTGGCCGTGCCGCTCTGTGACCTCCCCCCTTTTTTCCAGCCTTCCCCTTTCGCCCGCCATACTCGAGAACCTCGAACGCCTCGAATATCGCAGCATGACGCCCATACAAGCGCAAAGCCTGCCGTTCATACTGGCCGGCAAAGACTTGATCGCACAGGGGAAAACCGGCAGCGGCAAGACCGCCGCCTTCGGCCTGGGCATATTGCATACCTTGAAACAAGCGTGGTTCGGCACCCAGGCGCTGGTCCTGTGCCCCACCCGCGAGCTGTCCGAACAGGTGGCCGTCGAGCTGCGGCGGCTGGCGCGCGCGATCGACAACATCAAGATACTCACGTTGTGCGGCGGCGCGGCCATCCGCCCCCAGATCGAATCCCTGCAGCACGGCGCGCACATCATCGTGGCGACGCCGGGCCGACTGATGGATCACCTCGAACGCGGCAGCGTCGATTTGTCGGGCCTCAAGACCCTCGTGCTGGACGAGGCCGACCGCATGGTGGACATGGGCTTTTACGACGACATGGTCGCCATCGCCAAGGCCTGCCCGACGCGCCGGCAAACCCTGCTGTTTTCGGCCACGTATCCCGATAACATCCGCAAGGCCAGCGCCCGCTTCCTGAACCGTCCCCAGGAAGTCCGGCTGGAATCCCAGCACGACGACAGCCGTATCGAACAGCATTTCTACGAAATCGATCCCGCGCAGCGCAACGCCGCCGTGGCGAAGCTGCTGGCTCATTTCCGGCCCACGTCCACCCTGGCCTTCTGCAACACCAAGGCGCAGGTTCGCGAACTGGCGCTGGATCTGCGCGACAGGGGCTTTTCGGCGCTGGCCCTGCACGGCGACCTGGAACAGCGCGAACGCGAAGACGTTCTGGTGCAGTTTTCGAATCAAAGCTGTTCCGTTCTGGTCGCGACGGACGTGGCCGCGCGCGGCCTCGACATTCAGTCGCTGGACGCCGTGATCAACGTCGACATCACGCCGGACGCCGAGGTGCATGTCCACCGCATAGGCCGCACCGGCCGCAGCCAGGCCAAAGGGCTGGCGCTGAGCCTGGTCGCCCCCGCCGAAATGCGCTGGGCGGCGCTGATCGAGGCCTACCAAGGCAAACCGATTGCCTGGTCGCGCCTGGATCAGCTCAAGCCTGGCAAGGGAAAACCACTGCAGGCGCCCATGGTGACGCTATGCATACAAGGCGGCAAAAAAGACAAGCTGCGCGCGGGCGACCTGGTGGGCGCCCTGACCAAGGACGCGGGCTTCGCCTTCGAACAGGTCGGCAAGATCAATGTGTTCGATTTCGTGACGTTCGTGGCGCTGGATCGGCGCATCGCGGATCAGGCCTTCGACAAGCTTGGCCAGGGCACGATAAAAGGCAGGCATTTCAAGATGCGGTTCATGACCGACGAAATCCGGCTTTAGCGGGTTATTCCAGGTTGTCCTTGACCCACTGTTCGCCCTCGAAGGCCAGGCCGATGATGCGCTGCATGATCTGCACCTCGCTGCAGCCCTCCTCGCGCTGGGCCTGCGCATAAAACTCGATACTGGCGTCGGTGGGCAGCCAGTCCAGCTCGGGCTGCAGCTCGAGCCCGTCCAGATGCTTGACATTGCCGTTGGGCAGAATATACCAGGCGTTCATTTCATTTGTTTCCGTGCTCTAGCCGCCTAGTCTTCTTCGACGAGATAACCCTTGAACAAATGGCCAAGCTTGACCGCCTTGGTGCGCAGATACCCTTCGTTATAGCGATTGCGATTGACCTGCAGCGGTATGCGCTCGGCAACGTCGATGCCCAGTTCGCGCAGGGCATCGACCTTGCGCGGGTTGTTCGTCAGCAAGCGCAACCGGGTAATGCCGAAGTGGTCCAGCATGGGCTTGCATAAATCGTAGCGGCGCATGTCGGCGGGGAAACCCAATTGCTCGTTGGCCTCGACCGTATCGGCCCCTTGATCCTGAAGGTTGTAGGCCCGGATCTTGTTGAGCAGGCCGATGCCCCGCCCTTCCTGGCGTAAATACAGCAAGGCGCCCCGCCCTTCGGCGGCGATCATCTCGAGGGCGGTTTCCAGTTGGGCGCCGCAGTCGCAGCGCTGGCTGAACAGGCCGTCGCCGGTCAGGCATTCAGAGTGAATCCGCGCCAGCACGGGCTCGCCGTTGCCGACATCGCCCAGCGTAAGCATGACGTGCTCTTTGCCGGTTTCAGGGACGACAAAGCCGTGCAACTGAAACATGGCCCAAGGCGTGGGCAATTTGCAGGAGGTAACGTAATCCAATTTGATTCTCTAGGACAGCAATCCTGCATTATAAGGCAGCGCCTTCCGCCGCCCCGGATTACAAAAGCCCCTGAAGCGCCTGTTCGCCCGGGCTTTCGTCCCAGAAATTGCGCGCCAGCGCGGCGCGGATGCGGGCTACCGCCTGCGAACGCAACTGCGACACCCGTCCTTCGGTAATGCCCATGACCGCGCCGATCTCTTTCTGGTTCAGATCCTGCTCGAATTGCAGCGACAGCAAAAGCCGCTCGCGTTCGGGCAGATTGCCGATGGCATCGACGAGAGCCTGGCGCAGGCCGTCCGACATCAGCATATTCAAGGGGTTGCACCATTCCCCCGCCGCTTCGGACTGCAACTGCGGGTGATCCAGGCTATCGCTGAAGTCGCCCTGATTGCGGGACAAGTCCTCGTAATGGATAACCTGCACGCCCCGCGCATCCTCCAGCAATTCCTGGTATTCGGGCAAGGAGATGTGCATTTCCTCTGCGATCTCGGACTCGGTGGCCGGGCGCATGAGCCGATGGCCCAATTGATGCATGGCCTGCTCGATATTTTTGATTTTGCTGCGCACGCTGCGCGGCAGCCAGTCCTGGGAGCGCAACTCGTCCAGCATGGCTCCGCGGATGCGCATGACGGCGTAAGTCTCGAACTGGGCGTCGGGCGTCTGCTGATAACGCCTGACGGCATCCAGCAAGCCCATCATGCCTGCCTGCAGCAGATCGTCGAGCTCGACGCTGGCCGGCAATCTCGAAATAAGCTGCAAGGCCAGACGGCGAACCATCGGAGCATATTGCCCGACCATTTGGTCTTCGGAAGTCGGCATGCGTAAACAAGACACAAAAATGAACAGAGCCTCTATTCTCGCTGGTTTCCGCGTCGGGATTGGCTGAAGCTGTCCCGAAATTCATTGGCTATTCGCCTGATTGAAACGCCCGGGCCTAAAGTTTCGCGCAAAAGTACCGTTAAGGCGCTGGAAAGCTCGTTGCATCCCGGACCCACAGGAGACATGTCAATGGTCAACCCGATTGCATCCGCCGCATCCGTCCCCATCAACCCGTTGTCGGCGGAAATCGAACGGCCCACCGTTTTTCCCGAGCCGGCGCAACAGGTTACGGCAGCCGGCGAAACGCTGGGCGCTCAACTATCCAAAGATGCGCAACCACAGCAGTCCTCGCCGGACAGCATCCAATTGCCGCTGGACAAGGCCCTGGAAGAACTGAACAACAGCATGCAGGCCTGGTCGACGGGAATGCGCTTCAATGTGGATCCGGATGCGCAACGCGTGGTGGTATCCATTGTCGACAACGCAACAGGCGAGGTGCTGCGCACCGTGCCCAGCGACGCCGTCATCCGGGTAGCCAAGATGATTGTGCAACTGCAGGGGAAAAGCATAAGCACCCAGGCGTAAAACCCAAGGTCGCCGCACAGTCCGGAAGCCGTTCTGATCGCTTCAACGACAAGGCAAATGAACAAAATAACTGGGTTTAGCATGGTTGTCGCACGCATTGAACCCATATCGACTACGCGACAATGCAGTCATCGGGAGATTTATTTAATATGGCAAGCGTTTCTTCAATCGGCGTAGGTTCGGGTCTGCCCCTGGACGATCTGCTCACCAATTTACGCAACAACGAAAACACCGCGCTGACGGCAATCCAGGCCCAGCAGACGACAGCGCAGAACCGCCTTTCGGCCTACGGCCAGATAAAAAACAGTATCGCCGCCCTGCAGGCCGCGGGAACCGCCCTGACGGACGCCTCGACTTTCGGAGCGCTCAAAACCAACGTCAGCGGCAGCGGCCTGACCGCCACTGCAGCGGCCGGCGCCATCGCGGGCAAATACTCCATTACAGTCAACGCCCTGGCCACGAACCAGACTCTGGTCACCAACGGGCAGGCCAGCCGCACGGACGCCAACGGCGCGGACGGCGTCATTACCATCACGCTGGGCGACGGCACCCAAAAAACCCTGGATCTGACCGGCAAGAGCACCTCGCTCGACGGCCTGATCAGCGCCATCAACGCCGATTCTTCGCTGGGCGTGCAAGCCACCATCGTCAACGATGGCTCCGGAACCCCATACCGCCTGCTCCTGAGCAGCTCGGAAACCGGCACCGACGCCGCCGTCAAGTCCATCTCGGTGGCCGGCAACGACACCTTGAACGACATCATCGGCTTCGATCAGGCCAACCCCAGCGCCAATATCGCCGAAACAGCCGCCACCAATGCTTCCATCAAGATCAACGGCATCGAGATCTCCGCTCAAAGCAACACGATCGACGACGCCATCGACGGCATTACGCTTTCGCTGACCCAAGCCGACGCGGGGGCCACCAATACATTGACGGTGTCGCGCGACGACTCGGCCGCCACCAAGGCCATCAACGCATTCGTCACGGCCTACAACAACCTGCAAAACACCATCAAGACGCTGACGTCCTACGATGTCAAGACGCAAACCAGCAGCGCCCTGACGGGCGACTCGCTGGCGCGGCGCGTGCAAACCCAATTCCGCGACGTCCTGAATGTCGCGCTGCCCTCGGGCTCGGTGCGCACGCTGTCCCAGTTGGGCATTACCTCGAACCCGACCACGGGCGTGCTCAGCGTCGACAGCGACAAGCTGGCGGCAGCCCTGAAGGATCATCTTCCCGATGTGCAAGGCCTGTTCACGGGCGACGACAGCGTGGCATCCAAGTTGGCCACCATGGCCGACAGCTACCTGAGCACCAACGGGTACATCGCCGCGGCGACCGACGGCGCCAACGACACCATTGACGACCTGCAAAAGCAATACGACAACACCTCCGCGCGCATTGACGCCAAAATGGCGGTGTACACCGCGCAGTTCACCGCCCTGGACACTACCGTTGCGCAAATGAACAACATCAGCAGCTACCTGACCACTCAGTTGGCAGCGCTGGCCAATAGCAGCAAATAATGACCTACTCCCTACCTCAAGGCGCGCGCCGATCGCGTTCGGCCCAGGCCTATGCCAGCATAGGCCTGGAAACCCAGGTGTTCAGCGCCAGCCCCGAACACCTTATTACCTTGCTGTTCGACGGCGCCCAGGCGGCCATTGCCAAAGCCAGGCTTTACATGGAAAACGGCAATACCGAAGGCCGAGGCATGGCAATCTCGAAAGCCATCGACATCGTGGATTCGGGCCTGAAAGCCAGTATCGACATGGAAGCGGGCGGCGAGCTTGCCACCAACCTTACCGCGACCTACGAATTGATCATTCGCAACCTGCTGCTGGCAAATCTCAACACCGATCTCGCCAAACTGAATCTGGCGGATCGCCTTCTGACCGAAATCGGCGATGCATGGCGGACATCCGTGGATCCCAGCCGCTCCGAAGCGTCGTCGCTGTAATCACCCATACCGCACGCTCAGCCTGGCCGCGGCGTTGACGCAATTAAACATCCACCCAACCCAGCCAGGCACCCATCGCGCGGCAACCACCTTATGACGACTACTTCCGCTTCCATCCTGCTTCAATACGAAATCATCGCTGACCTGTCCGGGAAAATGCTGCAGCATGCCCAGTCCAGCGACTGGAACGGCGTTATTGCATTGGGCAAGCTCTACCATGACGCAGTCGAGCAGCTACGCACCCTTGCGCCGCTGGATCAAAGCGACAAGGACGCCCGCAAATCCCTGCTGACCAAAATCCTGGACGACGACGCCCGCATCCGCGATCTTGCCACGCCCGAACTGGCCCGTCTGGGAGCCTTGCTTGGCAATATGAAGCGTCACCAGGCCGTTCTGGAAACCTACTGCGCCTCCGCCCGAACTGAGCCATGAGCATCAGCGGCCCCTCAGCCCTGGGCACCCTGCTGGTGCAGCGGCTGGACGCCGTGCTTGGCACAACCTTAGCGCAACAGACCAACCTTGCCTCCGGAGCCAGACCGGACGCCGTCAGCCAACCCGGGCAGACGCTCAGCCCCGACCCGGCGCAAAATAACGCAACCCGCGATTCCCGCAGCGGCGTCGACAAGGTGCTGGAACAAACCGAAAGGCAATTGCGCCAGACGGTCGACAAAACCAAGCTCGATGCACAGCAAGGGCTGCTTGCTGCGCGCAATCAACCCGCCACGTCTTCCACGCCGTCGGCTCCTACGACACTGGGAGCCGCCGCCAAGGCCATACTGGCCTTGCTGATGAATTACCCCGACAAAGCGCCCCCCCTGACCGGCAAATCCCCCTTGCTCGACCCACATGCCAACCCCGGGCAGGGCCAGGCCGGCGGGGCAGCGCCAGGAGCGACGGGCGGGCCGGCCAATCCGGCAGGCGGCGCAAACGGCCCCACCCCGGCCGCGGCGAATCCGGCCAATACGGCCCCCGCTTCCAGCGAAACCGGAACCGCCTCTACGCCGGGCCAGCCGGCACAGCGGGGCGGCGGCAGCATCGGCACTTCCGGCGTAGCCTTCCCCACAGGCGCGGCCGCATCCGCCGGAAGCGCGCCCCTCGTGGCCTCGGCCACGCAATTCACCCAGGCGCTGTCGCAGGCTCTGCAGGGCAGCGGCCTGTTCTACGAATCGCACCTGGCCAATGCCGCCTTCGGCAGGCAGGATATGGCCAGCCTGCACCAAGAGCCGCAAGCCCGTCTTGGCCAACACAACGCCATATCCAGCGCGGGGGGAACGCCGACGCTCCCGCCCACGGCGGAAGCGGCCGGCGGCATATCCCGTGCCCTTGCCGACGCCGCCGCGCAAGGCCCGAATACTCCGAACTCCCCCGCACAAGCCCAGGCCCAAAACAGCGCACTGGCCGGCTTGCATCCCGACACGCATCTGCTGGTGCGGCAGCAACTGGAAGTCCTGGCCAATCAAACCATAGTCTGGCGCGGCGAAGCCTGGCCGGACGCCCCCATGCAATGGGAGGTGCAACGCGACGGCCACTCCGCCGGGCAGGAAAGCAGCGATCAAGCCCAGCAATGGGCTACCCGCCTTACCTTGAATCTGCCCAACCTGGGCGAAGTGCAGGCCCGTATCCATCTGAACGGCCAGCAACTGGCCATGCAATTGGTCGCACCCGACTCGGCCCGCACCCTGGACGAAAGCCGGGACGGGCTGAGGTCTCAATTACTGGCCACGGGACTGCTGGTCAATTCCCTGTCCATTCACGCCAGCGCGCCGGTCGACGACAAAGCTGCCGATGAAGCGGCGCACCCGCCGGCGGAAGACGCCTGATGAACCCCACCCAGAACCCCAATGCGGGACGTCCCAGCGCCGTCGCCATCGCCTACGACAAAAACGATGCGGCGCCCCGAGTGGTGGCGAAAGGATACGGGTCGCTGGCTGAAACCATTATCCGGACGGCCAGGGAAAACGGCTTGTATGTGCATGAATCCCCCGAACTCGTCGGGCTGCTCATGCAAGTGGATCTGGATCAGCACATTCCGCCGCAACTGTACGTTGCCATTGCGGAGCTGCTGGCCTGGCTGTACAAGCTGGAAGCCGGCCAGCCGGCACAGGCGTCGGCGAAACCGGTTTAGGAGCGCAGGCGGGCAGAAACCGCGCGGCCCCATGCCCATTGATTGATATTGGCAGATGCTTTGCGCAGGCCCTAAACCGGCATGCTGGCGATTTCCTGATAGGCCGCGACAAGGCGGTTGCGCACCTGCACGGTGGCCTGGAACGCAATATTGGCCTTTTGCATGTCGATCATGACGTCGTTCAGGGCAACGCCCGGCGCGCCAAGCTCGAACGCCTTGGCCTGGCTCGTGGCGGCATTCTGCGTAGCGGCGACACGCTGCAGCGAACGCTGCAGTTCGGCGGCAAACCCGCCCTGAGGGGACGATGCCTCGTCAGTGCGCAACGACGGAGACGACGCCGCCTGAGCCACCGCGCGCATTTGCGCAAGCACGTTTTCAATACTGGATAACTGTGAAATAGCCATGGTTCTCTTTTCCGGTCAGTCGATACTTTACTGAAAAGAGCACCGGCGCAAGCAAACCATCAAACGCCAAAAAGCCAGTTTGTTCAGGCATTAGGGCCCCTTGACGCCAGAAAAGGCCTGTCCAGAGGCATGAAAGCCTCCACCGCCGCCAGGCTTGCGGCTACCTTCTCCTACCCCCCTCCATACCGGCCGGCATTTATCCATTACCGATAACAAAGCCCCAAAAACATCGTTTTTCAACCCTTGTCGCCACCGCCGTTCACGCAATAATCCACACTACAAAATACCGTCACCCTACCCCGTCGCATGCATAACCTGTTTACCCATCGCTTTCCGACAACGCTCCAGTCCCGCCTTCGCGCTGCAAGAGGCCGTCAATGAGCCAACAGGAAGCGTTACTGGCCCGCTTTCCCGCGCTATCCAAACTAAGCAGCCTGCCCAAGCCTGTGCTCATCGGCATCGGCGCGGCGCTGGCGGCCATCGTGATCGTGCTGGCGCTATGGACCCGCTCGCCGGATTACGGGGTGCTTTTTTCGAATCTCGAAGATCGCGACGGCGGCACCATCGTGGCGGCCCTCACCCAGATGAACGTGCCCTACAAGCTTTCGGAATCAGGGTCGGCCATTCTGGTTCCCAAGGATCGCGTCCACGAAGTGCGCCTGCAATTGGCCGGCCAGGGCCTGCCGCGCGGCGGCGGCGTCGGCTTCGAACTGATGGACAATACGCATTTCGGCGCCAGCCAGTTTACCGAACAGGTTACCTACCAGCGCGCGCTGGAGGGCGAACTGGCCAGCACGATCCAGGCCGTGCACGCCGTCAAGGCGGCCCGCGTCCACCTGGCCATACCGCGCGAATCCCTTTTCGTGCGGGATCGCCAGGCCCCGACAGCCTCGGTGCTGCTTACCTTGCAAGCGGGCCGCACGCTCAGTGCCGGGCAGGTTTCCGCCATTACCTGGCTGGTCTCGTCCAGCGTACCCAATCTGTCCGCCGACAATGTGTCGGTCGTCTACCAGAACGGCCGCCTGATTACCTCGCCCTCGGCCGAGGCCGGCGTGGACGGCACTCAGCGCAGCTACATCAACGACGTCGAGCAGCGCACCGTGCAGCGTATCCTGACCCTGCTCACGCCCCTGGTCGGGCCGGGCAATGTCCGCGCCCAGGCCAGCGCCGACGTCGACTTCTCGCAGCGCGAGCAGACTTCGGAAGTCTATCGTCCCAATCAAAAACCCGGCGAAGCCGCCGTGCGCAGCGAGCAGACCAGTTCGTCGGAGCAATCGCGCACACAGCCGCCCGAAGGCATTCCGGGGGCATTGACGAACCAGCCGCCGGCCAACGCCACGGCGCCCATCGTCACGGCTCCGGCGCGCACCGCCGGCAGGCCTGGCGCCGCCAATAACCGGCAGGCGCCGGCGCCAACCCCGCCCGTCCAGACAGCACAAACCTCAGGCAATGCCAGTACGGCGCAGCACGCGCCGCCGACCAGCAGCCAGCATAACGCCACCATCAATTACGAGGTCGACCGCACCATCAACCACGTCAAGGATCCCACGGGCAAGCTGCGCCGCCTGTCGGTCGCCGTGGTGGTCAATTACACGCCAGGCGGCGACGGCAAATTCGTGCCGCTGCCGGAGGCGGAACTGACCAAGCTCCAAGACCTGGTCAAGGACGCCATGGGCTATTCCGCCGAGCGCGGAGACACGGTAACGGTCGTCAACAGCCCGTTCAACGATAATTCGGCGGCCAATCCCCCCGTCTGGAAAGACCCCGAGTACCAGGCCATCGCCATGCAACTAGCGCAATACCTGTTCATCATCATTGCCCTGTATATCGTATGGCGCAAGATCGTCAAGCCATTGATGCGCAGTATCAGCCAGGTCAGCGCCGCCAAGCTGGCGGCCACGGCCGGCCTCAGGGAGGCCGAAGCCGCGGCCGCCGCAGCCGCCGCCGCAGCGGCGAAGCGCGCGTCGGAAATCAGCCGCTACGAGGACAACCTGAACGTTGCCCGCGATCTGGCGGAAAAAGATCCACGCGCCGTCGCGATGGTACTGCGCTCCTGGATGGAAAAACATGGCAAGTAAGACTCCCAACATCGAAAGCTGCGCCATCCTGATGATGTCGCTCGGCGAAGACTCCGCCGCTGAAGTATTCAAGTATTTGTCCGCCATGGAAGTCCAGCAAGTGGGTGCGGCCATGGCCAACCTCAAGCAGATCACGCGGCAGGACGTGGACAACGTTCTCGAAGTCTTCCGCCAGGAAGCCGACCAGTTCATGGCGGTCACGGTCGGCTCCGACGAATACATACGCGCCGTCCTGAACAAGGCCCTGGGCAACGACCGCGCCGCCGGCCTCATCGAGGACATCCTGGAGGCCGGCAACGGCGCCAACGGCATCGACGCGCTCAACTGGCTGGATCCCAACAGCGTGGCCGAGCTGATCGCCGACGAGCATCCGCAGATCATTGCAACCATACTGGTGCATCTGGAGCGTGACCGGGCGTCGGGCGTGCTGGCCCTGCTGAACGAGCGCCTGCGCAACGACGTCATGCTGCGCATCGCCACCTTCGGCGGCGTGCAGCCGGCGGCGCTGCATGAACTGACCGACGTTCTCAACGACATGCTTTCGGGCCAGGGCGCCAAACGCAGCAAGATGGGCGGCGTGCGCACCGCGGCCGAGCTGCTGAACTTCATGAATTCCAGCGAAGAAGAAGCCGTCATCGCCAGCCTGCGCGAACTGGACGCCGACCTGGCCCAGCGCATCGTCGACGAGATGTTCGTCTTCGAGAACCTGATCGATATCGAAGATTTCGCCATCCAGCTCATCCTCAAGGAAACCGATACGGAGTCCCTGATGATAGCCCTGAAAGGCTCGGCCGAAGAACTGCGCGAGAAATTCCTCAAGAACATGTCCAATCGCGCCGCCGAAATGCTGCGCGAGGACATCGAGGCCCAGGGCCCGGTGCGCATGTCGCGCGTCGAGGAAGAGCAGAAGAAGATTCTGCAGATAGCGCGCCGCCTGGCCGAGACCGGACAATTCACGCTGGGCAGTCTTGGAAACGACGAGTATGTCTGACCGCCCTGCATTCGACCCGCAGCCGTACGCCAGCACAAGCTGGCGGCGCTGGGAAATGTCCGACTTCGAGGCGCAGCGGGCCCGGGAAGCCGACGCGGCACGCAAAAGCACCCTGCCCGACGACGTCGTCACCCAATTGGAACAGCTGGGGCGCGATATTCGCGCCAAGGCCCTGCAGGAAGGCCACAAAGCCGGCTATGCGGCCGGCCACAAGGAAGGCCTTGCCGCAGGCAAGGCGGAGGGCGAAGCCGCGGGCCATGAAGAAGGCCGCAAGGCCGGGTTCCAGGCGGGCCATGAAGAAGGTTGGGAGCTGGCCAGGAAAGAGGCCGAGCAACTGAACACTCTGGCGCAATCCTGCGCCGACTCCATCATGTCGATAGAAGGTGAGGTCGGCCAGGCCTTGATCAACCTGGCCGTCAATATCGCCCAGCAAGTGATTCGCAGCACGCTGGACGTTCACCCGGAAAAAATCCTGGATACCGTGCGCGACATCCTGCATATGGAAAGCGGGTCGGAAAGCATGCTGCGCCTGCGCGTGCATCCGGACGATCTGCAACTGGTGCGCGAGCACCTGGCCGAAGACCCCGTCGCGGGAAAATGGCGTCTGGTGGCCGATGAAACCATCGCGCGCGGCGGCTGCCTGGCCGAAACAGCCTTGGGCAATATCGATGCCACGCTGCAAACGCGCTGGCAACGCATCACGTCCACGCTGGGCCTGCCCCGCGCCTGGGACAGCCAGCCATGAGCGCCGCCGCCACACGGCTGGCCGATGCCACACAGCGCTGGCAAG
>JBEBXF010000055.1:0-12026 GCA_040391725.1 Eoetvoesiella caeni
GGCGCCAGATCCAGGGTAATGGGCTCTCCCGGATTCAAATAGCTCGATATCTGCAATATGCCGGGGCCGGACAGGCCCCGGTGCGTGAACAGCAAATCCTCCAGGAAGCTCGTGCGGCTCTTGCCCGCGCCGCAACCGACGGCCGCCTCCAGCGCCACGCCGCTCAGCGCGCCGAACGGCTGCCATTGCTGCGCATCGAAGGTCAGCGGCACGAGCGCGGGGCGAGGCTCCACCACCTTCAACCCGAACTGGCGCGCCGCGCTCAGGGCGAAATCGGTGGCGCCCAATTGCGGAACGGCCATGCCGCCCGTGGCCAGCACCAGTTGCCGCGCGCGCACCGGACCCTGCGACGTGCGCAGCGCGAAACCGGCCGGGCCTTGCTCTATGCTCTGCACCGAACAGGACATGCGCCACGCCACGTCGCCGGCGTCGCACTCGCGCTTGAGCATGGCAATGATGGATTCGCTGGAGTCATCGCAAAAGAGCTGGCCGCGATGCTTTTCGTGCCAGCTTATGCCGTGCCGCTCGACCATGTCGATGAAATGGCGCGGCGTGTACGCCGCCAGCGCGGAACGGCAGAAATCGGGATTCTGCGACAGGAAATTGGCGGGCGACGCGCCGACATTGGTGAAGTTGCAGCGCCCCCCGCCCGATATGCGGATCTTCTCGGCCAGCTTTTCGGCATGATCCAGCAACAGCACGCGCAAGCCGCGCTGGCCCGCCACCGAAGCCGCCATCATGCCAGCGGCCCCGGCGCCGACGATTACCGCGTCGAAGCTATCGGCCACGCCAGAGCCCGGTTTGCCCGGCCCCGGCGCCCAGGCTGGGGAACCCAGGCTTGCCGCGGCAGGCATGGGCCGGTTCGCCGCGCCCAGCCTCAGTCTTCGTGAATGCAGTCGACATAGTAGCGCGGGTTGCCGTCGGGCCCGATGTCTTCGGCCAGGCCGTGCACGTCGGTTTCAAAACCCGGGAACCGCGCATTGAAGCCGCGCGCGAAGCGCAGATAATTGATGATGCGCTGGTTGAAGCGCTCGCCCGGAATCAGCAGAGGAATGCCCGGCGGATAGGGCGTAAGCAGAACCCCCGTAACCCGCCCTTCCAGGTCGTCGATGGCCACGCGCTCGACCTCGCGGTGCGCCATCTTGGCATAGGCGTCGGACGGCTTCATGGCCGGCACCATTTCGCTCAGGTACATTTCGGTGGTCAGCCGCGCCACGTCGTGCGCGCGATACGCTTCGTGAATTTCCTGGCACAGATCGCGCAAACCCATTTTTTCGTAGCGACGGTGCTCTTTGCAGAAGTCGGGCAGGATGCGCCACATGGGGTGGTTGCGGTCGTAGTCGTCCTTGAACTGCTGAAGCGCGGTCAGCAGCGTGTTCCAGCGGCCCTTGGTAATGCCGATGGTGAACATGATGAAAAAGGAATACAGCCCCGTTTTTTCAATGACCACGCCGTGTTCGGTCAGGTATTTGGACACCAGGGCCGCCGGGATGCCGGTTTCGGCGAACGTGCCGGAGATGTCCAGGCCCGGCGTGACGATGGTGGCCTTGATGGGATCCAGCATGTTGAAGCCGGGCGCCAGCTCGCCAAAGCCGTGCCATTCGTCGTTGGCCTCGAGCAGCCAGTCGTCGCGGTTGCCGATGCCCTCGGACACCAGGCGGTTGGGGCCCCACACCTTGAACCACCAGTCGTTCTTGCCGAATTCGGACTCGACCTTGCGCATGGCGCGGCGAAAATCCATGGCCTCGCTGATGCTTTCCTCGACCAGCGCCGTGCCTCCCGGCGGCTCCATCATGGCCGCCGCCACGTCGCAGGACGCAATAATGGCGTACTGCGGCGACGTGGAGGTGTGCATGAGGTAGGCTTCGTTGAACACATTGCGGTCGAGCTTGCGGCTTTGCGAGTCCTGCACCGTAATCTGCGACGCCTGCGACAAGCCGGCCAGCAGCTTGTGGATGGAATGCGTGACGAACACCAGCGCCTCTTCGCTGCGCGGGCGGTTCTTGCCGATGGCATGCATCTGTTCGTAGAACTGGTGGAACGGCGCGTGCGGTATCCAGGCTTCGTCGAAATGCAGGGTGTCGATTTCCGAGCCCAGCCTTTCCTTGATCATCTCGACGTTGTAGCTGACACCGTCGTAGGTGCTCTGGGTAAGCGTAAGAATGCGCGGCTTCTTGTTCTTGAGCTTGCTGGCGAAAGGATTGGCCTCGATCTTCCGCCGGATGTTCTCGGGCTCGAATTCTTCGTAGGGGATGGGCCCGATGATGCCCAGGTGATTGCGCGTGGGGCGCAAGAACACCGGAATCGCGCCCGTCATGGTGATGGCGTGCAGAATGGACTTGTGGCAGTTGCGGTCGACCACCACCACGTCGTCCATGGCCACGTTGGCGTGCCATACGATCTTGTTCGAGGTAGACGTGCCGTTGGTCACGAAAAAGCAGTGGTCGGCATTGAAGATGCGCGCGGCATTGAGCTCTGATTCGGCCACCGGCCCGGTGTGGTCCAGCAGCTGGCCCAGCTCGTCCACGGCATTGCACACGTCGGCGCGCAGCATGTTCTCGCCGAAGAACTGATGGAACATCTGGCCCACAGGGCTCTTCAAAAAGGCCACGCCGCCCGAGTGCCCCGGGCAGTGCCACGAGTACGAACCGTCAGAAGCGTACTTGACCAGCTCGCGAAAGAACGGCGGCGCCAGGCTGTCAAGGTAGGCGCGCGCCTCGCGGATGATGTGCCGGGCCACGAACTCGGGCGTGTCCTCGAACATATGGATGAAGCCGTGCAGCTCGCGCAGGATGTCGTTGGGAATGTGCTGCGAAGTACGGGTTTCGCCGTACAGGTAGATGGGAATGTCTTCGTTGCGAAAGCGCAGCTCGCCGATGAAGGAACGCAGGTTCTTGATGGCATTGGCCACGTCCTCGGGCGAATCGACGTCGAACTCCTCATCGTCGATCGACAAAATGAACGCGCTGGCGCGGCTTTGCTGCTGCGCGAACGAGCTCAGGTCGCCGTAGCTGGTGACGCCCAGCACCTCGACGCCCTCGGCCTCGATCGCCTCGGCCAGGGCGCGAATGCCCAGACCCGACGCGTTTTCAGACCGGTAGTCTTCGTCGATGATGACGATGGGAAAGCGGAATTTCATGCAAATGGCTCCTGCTGCCGAACTAGCTCGGCTAAGTGCGGGGCAGGGTCACGCCCTGCTGGCCTTGATATTTGCCGCCGCGGTCGCGGTAGGACGTCTCGCAGACCTCGTCGCTCTCGAAGAACAGCATCTGCGCGCAGCCCTCGCCGGCGTAGATCTTGGCGGGCAGCGGCGTGGTGTTGGAGAATTCCAGCGTGACGTGGCCTTCCCATTCGGGCTCGAGCGGGGTCACGTTGACGATGATTCCACAGCGCGCATACGTGCTTTTGCCCAGGCAAATGGTCAAGACGCTGCGCGGAATGCGAAAGTATTCCACTGTGCGCGCCAGCGCAAACGAGTTGGGCGGAATGATGCAGACGTCGCCCTTGAAGTCGACGAACGATTTTTCGTCGAAATCCTTGGGATCCACAATGGTGGAGTTGATATTGGTGAATATCTTGAATTCGTCGGCGCAGCGCACGTCATAGCCGTAGCTGCTGGTGCCGTAGCTGACTATGCGTCCTTTTTCGGTGCTGCGCACCTGGCCGGACTCGAAGGGCTCGATCATGCCTTCGGCCGTCGCGACGCGCCGAATCCAGCGATCACTTTTAATGCTCATAACTCAACCTTATTTCGTGGGCGCCTATTTTATCGCTTACACAGGATGAATGGGCGCCAAACTCGCCCAGCCCGGGCAGACCGCCCTCAATCACGGAAAAAAGTTCGGTAAATCAAGGCTATGCCATTGACTGTACCGATGCTCAAGTCGGCCGACAAGCCCTTGGCCAACTGGTAGCTGATGCGCCCGACCGTCCCGACCTCGGAAAGCGCCTGCTCCACGCTTATGGTAAAGCCTTTGGAGAGGTTTTTGCTGGCCACGACGAATTTGCGCTCAATGTCGCTGTCGCTGTCGTCCAGGCCCCGCACCACGGTTTCCACAGGCAAGATGCTGCCGGTGCTGCCCAGCGTGCCCGAGCGCATGCTGACTTCGTCCAGCCCGAACTTGCGATAGAAGGGTTCATCGCCGCTGATGAGCGACGTTCCCACCGAGAACAGCAGGGCCGCATCGCCGCCCGAGTCGTCGGGGCCGCGGCCCAATAAAAGCCAGGACAGCTTCTGCACGTCGCTGACATCCGGATACGACACCAGGTCGATGCGTGGCCGCCTGGCGGTGCCGGCCACGCGAACCCCCGCCTCCACCGACAGCCCCGTGCGCAGCGCCTCGATATTCAGCACCGGATTCGCCACATCGCCCTGGAACGTGATGGTGCCGCGCCGCAACTGCAAATGCTGGCCATAGACGTTGATGGCGCCGCCACGGGTGCGCAGCGCGCCCAGCGCCGTCAGCCTGCCGTCCTGCATGGTGATGCGCATGCTGCCGACCAGGCCGGAATCCACGCCGTAGCCGGTGATATAGAAACGCGGGCCCAGGTCGACCTCCATATCCATGCTGACGGCCGTCGGCGCGCTGGCCTTCCGGGTTTCGCCTTTATGCAGCACGACCACGTCGCTGTCCAGGGTCGGCACGCTGCTGAGCATGTCCAGATCCACCCAGCCGGCATCGGCGGTGATCTTGCCCGACAGCGACAGGGCCGAGGGCGGCAGATCCACGTGCAGCTTGCCCGTTACCATGGCATAACGATCCGAGCGCTGCAAAATGGGGTAACGGTACAGCTCGACGTCGGCCGCGCCGGTCATGTCCGCAAGACTCCAGGAGCCTTTCAGCGTCAAGCTGCCGTCGCGGGCATCCGGGTTGCTGGATACCCACTCGGCCGTGCGCCACTCCTTGGGCGTGACGCGCAGGCGGGCCGGAAAGCGCAGGCTGTCGAGAATGAAGCGGTCGCCATCGAAATGCGCCGCCAGCGTGCCGTCGAGCAGGCGCACCCCGTCATCGACGCGCACGATCCGGATATTCTGTCCCTGCACGGTGCCGCCCGCGGCCCAACTGCCGTCGGGACGGCTTTGCGCGGTCAGCCTGGCCTGTACCGCTCCGCCGATATCCATGGCATCGCCGGTAAACAGGCTCAACCAGCCCAGGTCCTTGACTTCCGCGTCCACCGCGACTTTCTTCACATCCTTGGGATCCATGAAGAAGCCGCCGCCCGGCGGGCTGCGCAGCAAAGCGCTGGCGGTGGCCTTGGCCTGGCCCATCTTGGCCGTCACGACATTCACATCCGCCGTCAGCATGCTCAGCCCTTCGCCGGCCGGCTTGGCGGTCTGGGCCGCGGTCTAGGTTTGCAAGCCCAGGGGAAAATCCGGACTGCCTGGCACGATCAGGTCGCCCGACAGCCGTTTGACATGCACCTGCCCCTCCAGGGCGCCGGCGAACTTCATGTTCCAATCGGCGGCATAAACAATCTGTTGGTTGTCGTTGGCCTTGTCCGTACGCACGACGACAGCCCCGCGTCCGTCCTGGTTGCTGGACAACGCCATGGTTTTTTGCAGCTCGGCCAGCAGGCGCCGCGACATGGCGAGATGATCAATGGCCCCCCGCGTTTCCCATACACCCGCCCGCCCCTGCGAGCCCAAGTGGCGTATTGTCGCCGTCTGGTTCAAAGGCAGCTTCACGCCCAGCGCGGCCGCACCCACCTGCCATTGCCAGGCCGGAGCGACGGCCTGCGGCACATATGACAGCGTTACCGGCGACTGCAGCCGCGCGCCCAGGCCGGCGTGCTCGATGCTCAGTACCGACACCCGCCCCCGCCAACCCTCCAGCGGCGGCTGGACGGACGGTGGCTGTGTTGCCTCCGTTGCTGGACTCCGTGCACCGCCCGCTTGCGGCGCCCGCGCCGACTCCGGCCGCTGCGATGGCAACTGCCCGCCCCAGCCTCCGTCGGCTTCGACGTTGACGGCGACGGGCGCCTTCCCAATCCCTTGCGCCTTGCCGGGCTGCGGTGAATACACCGCCTTGAGCCTGGCCTGATGCCTGGCCAGCGTTCCGGCCAGATGCGCCTGGGCTTGCAAGCCGCCGGGCAAGCCCGGCCAGAAGTCGGCCAGGCGGGCCGCGGCGACCGTCAACGCCAGCTGGCTGCCGGGCGCACCCAACGCCCCCTTGCCTTCGAGGCGGCTGGCGCCCAACCGCACGTTCATGTCCAGGCCAGCCAATTGCAGCCCGCGCCACATGTCGCCCAGAGCCGGGCCCGCCGGCGCGGCGGCGCCATCGGAAGACGGGAAGCCTGTCGGCGCGGCGCCGGCTTGGGCCCGCCCGCCATCATCGGTAGGCGAACCCGCCGGGCTGGACTCCGTCCGGCCTTGCGTATTGACGATCTCCGCCTCGATGCGGCCCGATGCCGGCAGCCCGTTCCAACGCGATCCCTCGGCAATATTCAAGCCTATCGTCGCGGACAACAGATCCTTGTAATCCCGCAACTGCGCGTCCAGATCGAGCGTGCTGGTCAACAGGGCTCCCGGGATCGCCGGGCCCGCCAGTTTGCCGAGATTCAACTTATCGGCCGCGACCGAGCCGACGACATGCTGGAGGCTGGCTTCGCCGCTGCCGGTGGAATCCACGTTCAGCACGGTCTTGAGCGACGACCCGTCCACCAGATGCAGATCCAGTTTCGCCTTGCTCACCGGCAAAGCCTTGCGCGGCTGCAAGTCGGCGTTCAGATTGAAGCGCACATCCTGGCCGTCGCCATCCACGTTCAAGCTCATGGCATCCAGCGAACCCGCCAGGTCGGCGGTCACATCCATGGCGCAGAGATCGGCGTGTATTCCGGATTGTTCCTGCCTGGATGCCGGCACCGCCTGCTTGCCGCCCGCCGGCAAGGCCGGCAGGAAATTGCGCAGGCACAGCGGCGATTCGGCCCGGGAGGTTTGCGCGCGGGTTTTCAGGTGCACCGACAAAGGCCAGGGATCGGCCAGCTTGAAGACGTTCAGCTCGCCTTCGATCTTGGCCTGGATGGCGTCCCGGCCCAGTTCCAGGCTTTTGAACACCAGCGTCGCGTTTTCCTCGGACAGCTTGAGGCCGGCCTGCAGATTCTGGACATCCAGCAAGACCGGCTCGCCGCCGACGCTCAGGTTGAGCGCGCCCAGCGCCACCCGATCCAGTTGTACCCGCACGGGCAGGGCCGGCATGGAAAACGGCGTGTCGGACGGCGGCTCGCTGGATTGCAGCAGGTTGATGTCCAGCTTGCCTGCGGAGATGTCCTGGGCATGCAGGCGGCGCTGCGCCAACTCGCGCCAATCCACCTTGAGATGCAAGGCTTCGAGGTGGATTTCGACCACCGGCACCTTGACCGACAAGCTCTGCACCGTCAGGCCATGCCATATGGTGCCCTGTATGCCGCGCACCTCGCCCTGCACCTGCCGCATGGCCGTATGCAGCGCCCAGCGCGTTCCGGGCTCGGTGCCGACGCACCAAACCACAAAGCCGCCGACCACGACGAGCAGCAGGACCAATGTGGGCCCCAGCCACAGCAGCAGGCTACGCAGGCAATGCGCGGCGCGGTTCAAAACGCGATCCCCATGGAAAAGTGAATGCGCAACTTGCGGTCGCGCTGCGCATACGCCACGTCCACTTCGAACGGACCGGCCGGCGTGCGCATGACCGCGCCCACGCCATAGCCCACCGCGATTTTCATGGCATTGAAGGATTCGGCGGCGTCGCCGGCGTCCACGAATACGCTCATGCCGAACTGCTTGGTGAAATAATGCATGTACTCGATGCTGGCCACCGCCAGGGCCGGCGCCCCCACCACCGCGCTGCCGCGGCTCAGGCCGATGCTGTCGTAGCGGTAGCCCCGTATGGTGCGCGCTCCGCCGGTGCGATAGCCGAAATCGTCCGGCAGCCGGGAGGTCTTGGACCACACCTTGCCAACCTCGCCGCGCAGCGTCAGCACGTCCCATTTGCCGACGGGCCACCACTGCTGCGCGCGCAGGCCGGCCTTGTAGAAGCCCTCGCCGCGATCCAGGGTAACGCCCGACCCCAGGCCGAGATCCAGCAGATTGCCCTCGCGCGGATCGTACTTGTCGTTGACGTCGCGCCGCAGCCACTGCCAGGTTCCCACCAGCGAAGGCACCTCGTAAGTCTCGGCGCCGTCGATGGCGGTCTTGTCGTAGGCGGCGACCAGGCCCCAGCGCGTTTCGTATTCCACCCGGCTGCGGCCCTCGGCCTTGCGTTCCCGCGTGCGCGTCCAGCCCAGCCCCGCTCGCCGGTTGTCCACGCCTTCGATATCGGAATGATCCAGAAGCACGCCCACACTGTCTTTATAGCCGCTGAGCGTGGGCGCAAAGTTGACGTCGTAGAAAGCGCGCTGCCGGTTCTTGTCGACGCCGACGCCGGTTTCTATCCAGACCGGCTGGCCGAACACCACGTTCTGCCTGTACAGCCCTTCGACCCGGACGCCGTTGTCGCTGTCCACGCCCAACGAGGCGGAAAACCGCCGGGCGGGCGCTTCCGACACCCGCACCTGCAAAGGCATCTGGACTTCGCCGTCGGGCAGCGTCACGCGATGCTCGGGCGCGCTGTCCAGGGCAACGAAAGCGCCCCGAAAAAACGACGTGGACTGCAAGGCCTGCTGCCACTCGTCGAGTTTGTCCTGGTCGTAGGAATCGCCGGGCTCGTACCGCACGTAGCGGTCGATGAGCTCGCGCGGCACGCGCTTCAGGCCGATGACCTCGACTTCGCCCATGCGCACCCTGGGCCCGCTATCGACGGCCACGTGCAGGTCGGCCTTGGCATCGTCGGCCATGACCGTGGCCTGGGACTGCGTAATATGGGCGAGGTAGAAATCCTTGCGGCTCACGCTGTCGATGAGTTCGGTCTTGGCATCGCGCCACTGTTCATTGATGAAGGGCATGCCCTGGGTCAGCGGCCAGGATTTCTTCAGGATATCGACGCGCGCGCGAAACTTCGGGCTTGCGATCTGCCCGGAAAAATCCAGATCCACCGCATCGACCTTGGTGCGCTCGCCGGGCTTTATCGTGATGTCCCAGGTCTCGCCCAAGGCATCCTCGCCGACGTCGAGCATGACCGTGGGCGAAAAATACCCCTGGGTTTCAAGGGCCGACAGCGTGGCTTCGCGGGCGCGGCGCCGCAGCCGCGAAAGCTCGCCGCCGTCCTGGTCTTCGGCAAGCCGGGTAATGACATTCACCGCCCCCACGATGGCCTGCAGGGCCTGGGGCGATACCCCGCCCGGATCGATGGTGACCTCGGGCGCGGCCGCGTGAACGCCTTGCACCCATCCGAACGCAAGCAGAACAAGGCAAGGAACGGCGCCCCTCATGTACGGCTTACTTGCGCGCGACGACTTTGGGCCCATCGCCCGATGTATCGGGCGGCAGCATGGCGATCTGGACGGCGAGGTTCCACGCGATGTCGTGGTAAAGGCCGGCAATGCGCCCGCCGCGGTCGGCCACCACGCTGGGCGAGCCCGAATCGGTCTGGGTGCGGATATCCATGGCCAGCGGCAAAGAACCCAGCCAGGGAGTATTGAACTGGGCGGCCATGTCGCGCCCGCCATTCTGGCCGAAAATGGGCTCGGCATGCCCGCAATTGGAACAAATGTGCATGGACATATTCTCGACAATTCCCAATACGGGAACTTCGACTTTTTGAAACATGCGTAACCCTTTGCGAGCATCGGCCAGGGCCAGGTCTTGCGGCGTGGTGACGATGATGGCGCCGGTGAGCGGCACCTTCTGGGACAGGGTAAGGGCAATATCACCGGTTCCAGGGGGCATGTCGACGATAAGATAGTCCAGGTTCTTCCAGTTGGTCTGGCGCAGCAATTGCTCGAGCGCCTGGCTGACCATGGGGCCGCGCCAGATGGCCGGCGCATCGTCGTCGAGCAGGAAACCTATGGAATTGGACTGCAGCCCATGGCCCACCAAAGGTTCCATGGTCTTGCCGTCCAGGCTGGGCGGCTTGCCCGACACGCCCAGCATGATGGGCACGCTGGGCCCGTAGATGTCGGCATCCAGCAAGCCCACCGAAGCGCCCTGCTCCTGCAGCGCCAGGGCAATGTTGACGGCGGTGGTGCTTTTTCCCACGCCGCCTTTTCCCGACGCCACGGCGATGATGTTGTGTATATTGGGCAATGGCCTGAGCCCATGCTGCACGGCATGGGTTGCCACCTTCAACGTAAAATCGAGCTTGGCAAGGGTTGCCCCCTGCCCCACCACGGCCGTTTCAATCCGTTTCCGCAATTCGTCCTGCCCATTGTGCAATGGGTAGCCCAGCGCTAAAGTAAGGGTAAGCGCGTTGCCGTTCAGTTGCAGTTCGCTGTCTTTAAGCACGGCCCCCAGTTTGCTGCTGGTATTCGGATCGACAACTTCAGCAAGCGTCGTGCGCAATTGTTCCGGGGTAATGCTCATTTTCGTGCCTCGCGTAAAGAATTTCATGGTGCAGCCTAAAGAATAGCGGATTCGCGGAACTATTTTCGGCCACAGACGGCCTTAACATCAAGATGAATACATTCAATCAATTACTTCGCGGCGTACTCTTCATCGTGCTGGCTGTCTTCGGCATGATCATGGCGCTCGTTTTCATGGCCTCGACGGCGATCGCCGTGGCTATTCTGTACGTGGTCGCCCGCATCAAGGGCCGGCCGTTCGGCGCGCGCGCCTACTGGGAAGAGCGCCGCAAGCAGGCCTCGCCGGCCCGCAGCTTCAATAAAAAAGACGTCGTCGACGTCGAAATGCGCGAAATTCCCTGAAACCGCGCGCTATTCATTACAATAGTCTGTTTCCGTTTTCGCGCCCGGGCGGCCTGCCCGGCTCGGCGCAAGCCTTCCGTTTACCCCCAATTTCTCGCATAGCCCATGTCGCGCACGATTTTCGTCACTACCGCCCTGCCCTACGCCAACGGCTCCTTCCACATTGGCCACATCATGGAATACATCCAGGCCGATATCTGGGTTCGCGCCATGCGCATGGCGGGCCATACCGTGCACTTCGTGGGTGCGGACGACGCCCATGGCGCGCCCATCATGCTCAAGGCGCAAAGCGAAGGCATCACGCCCCAGGAACTCGTGGCCCGCTACGCCAGCGAGCGCCCGCGCTACCTCAACGGTTTCCAGATCGAGTTCGACCACTGGCACTCCACCGACACGCCCGAAAACACCGAGCTGTCGCAGGACATCTACAAGCGCCTGAAAGCGGCCGGCTTCATCTCCACCCGCAACATCGAGCAGTTCTACGATCCCGTCAAGGGCATGTTCCTGGCCGACCGCTACATCAAGGGCGAATGCCCCACCTGCCACGCCAAAGACCAGTACGGCGACTCCTGCGAAGTCTGCGGCTCGGTCTATGCGCCCACCGACCTCATCAATCCGTACTCGGCGCTCACCAAAGCCACGCCGGTGCTCAAGTCGTCGGAACACTTCTTCTTCAACCTGTCGGATCCGCGCTGCGTGGAGTTCCTGCAGTCCTGGACCACGGGCAGCAACAAGCTGGGCCACAAGCGCCTGCAAAGCGAAGTGCTGGGCAAGACCCGCGAATGGCTGGGCGCGGGCGAAGACGGCAGCCAGGCCAATCTGGCCGACTGGGACATCTCGCGCGATGCGCCCTATTTCGGCATCGAAATCCCCGACGCGCCGGGCAAGTACTTCTATGTCTGGCTGGACGCGCCGGTCGGCTACCTGGCGTCGTTCAAGGCCTATTGCGCCAAAACAGGCCTGGATTTCGACGCTCTGCTGGCGCCCGACAGCGACACCGAGCAATTCCACTTCATCGGCAAGGACATTGTCTATTTCCACGCCCTGTTCTGGCCCGCCATGCTGAAGTTCTCGGGCCGCAAGACGCCCGACGGCCTGCACGTGCACGGCTTCATCACGGTAAGCGGCGAAAAAATGTCCAAAAGCCGCGGCACCGGCATCTCGCCGCTGCGCTACCTGGAAATCGGCATGGATCCCGAATGGCTGCGCTACTACATCGCCGCCAAGCTCAACTCGCATGTCGAAGACCT
>JBEBXF010000056.1:0-12017 GCA_040391725.1 Eoetvoesiella caeni
GATCGTGCCGCCGGACATGACGTTGATTTCGGCGGTGGCATCGCCCAGCGTCACCATCACGCCCCGCGAGCTTTTGCCCGGGGCGGATATGTTTTTGGTGACATCGACAGTGATTGTGCCGTTGTTGGTGCCTGCGTAAACAGCGGTGGAATACTGATTGGGGGCGTCTACGTTGCCCGCCATGATATGGACGGCCTGCTTGTCCGGTTTGCCCGAGTCGTTGACACTTAGCCCCGTGCTCCAATTCGTACCTGTCACGCGGATATCACCGTCGCGGCTGTCGACAAGAATCGGCCCGTTGCTCATGGCGTCGATGCCGGTTGCCTGTTCGCCCTGCACATTAATGCTTGCCGCATTCCGAACCGTTACCGCGCCATCGCCGTCCTGGTTGTAGGCAATGATGCCCGTGCCGTCGCCATACTTGGTTCCGCTTACGTTGATCTGGGTGTCGCGCCCCGTGGCAATGGTCATGGGCTGGTGCGCGCCGGCATCGATACTGTAGACCCCTATGCCAATATAGTTGCTGGCCAGCGTGCTTCGGGTGTGGGTGTCCTGCACGCCGAAGTTGACGACGACCGGCTCGTCCCGATGGTCCAGGGTAACGTCTATGGCCTCGCCGTTGCCGGCGCTGATTTGGCTGTCGGCAATGTCCAGCAGGAAACCCGGCGTCCGGGTGGTGGGGCCATAGTTGTAGATCTTAATGGCGCCCTCCTCGTTGTCGCCGGTGATGGCCGAGTTCCTGACGATGACCTGGGCGGTGTCCTGGCCCGCGGTAACTAAATTGGCGCTGTTGCTGATGGCACTAAGCTGGATGTCGTTCAATTGAGAGTTTTCCAGCAATAGACTGGAACCCTGGCCCGCGACGACAAAGCCATACTCCACAGGGCCGTGGGTCGAGATCCCATTGACGCTGACTTGCGGCCCCGGCGCGGTATTGCTGGAGTTGGCGTACAGCAGATTCATGACATTGCCTGGCGTGGCGCTCAGGTTGTTGAATTCGACATTGTTCAGCTCGATGAATGGCCCGCCGCCGCCGGCGCTCTGGGCAGACAAGACATACTGTGTCGTCCAGGGATCCGAAAACGCTCCCAGGGGCGCCGCACCCTGGCCGATGTTGATGGTGGAGTTTTCCAGCTTCAGGGTGGAATCACCGAACGAATCGGCCTGCAGCACCGTTGTGCTGGCGTTGAAGATGGCGTTGTTGGCGGTAGCGGTAATGTGGGTGTTGGGCGGCGAAACAATGAATAGCGGATTGCTGCCTGTGGTAAAGACCGTGACCGGATTGTCCACCGTGCCATTCAGCTGCGCATGCGAGTTCTCGAGGGCCGGCACGGACGTTGTCGCATCCAGGATATCGCCAGGCCCGCAAGTAAGATCCACACCCGAAATACTGCATGCCGCGTTGGCGGCCGGCGGCAGGGCCGCCAACGCGGCCCATACCGCCAGGGTCAGCAGGTTCGGCCGCGAACCCGATGCCGTGTGTGCAGGTAAATGGTTGATGGCGTGCTTGCGCCGGTCGTTGTTTTTCATATGACTCCCCAGTTGTCACCAAAACTTTTTGCCTATTCTGGACGAGACCGGGAAATCGGCCGTCATTCAAACAGATGAAAAAGAAACTGGAAGCGCAATTAATTGGCCGGTTGTTGCCTCAAAGATACTAGCCCTCACACGCTGCGGACCGTGGCTGGCCTATAGAACCGCTCAATCGGCGTATAGCCTTTCGCACCTCATTCATTTTGATGAAACGTTTTTGATTCGCCGCTGATATATTCCCCCATAGCGGCGTTGGCCCAGATGCCCGGCCCGCCCGGTCGGTTCCCATGGCGCACAAAAACAGAGAAACCCCATGCGTAATTCAATCGGTTTGACGCTTGCAGTCTTGCTTCTCGGCGCGAGCGCTTCGGCGTATGCAGGATACGAAGACGGAGTGAAAGCCGCCGATCGCGGCGATTACGCAACGGCCTTGAAAGAGTGGCGGCCGCTGGCCGCCAAGGGCGACGCCCGGGCGCAGTTCCGCATGGGCGTCGCCTACGATGAAGGCCAGGGCGTACCCGCCGATCCCGCGGCGGCGGCGCATTGGTATCGCCTGGCGGCCGAACAGGGCCATAGCGGGGCGCAAAACAATCTGGCGTGGGCCTACAGCAAGGGCGCGGGCGTGCCGCAAAGCGATGCGGAAGCGGTGAAGTGGTATGAAAAAGCCGCCATACAGGGCGAGGCCATGGCTCAATACAACCTGGGTGTCCGCTACCAGAACGGGCATGGCGTAAAGCAGAACTACCAAGAGGCTGCGCGCTGGTATCAGTTGGCGGCCCGACAGGGCCATCCTCTGGCCATGGCCAATCTGGGCCTGATGCTGACCAACGGCGAGGGCGTCGAGAAAGATTTTCCGCTTGCCGCTCGGCTGTTTCTCGCGTCCGCCGAGCAAGGCGCGGACATAGGCCAGCACAACCTGGCGCTGGCCTACCGCAACGGCCGCGGAATCGAACAGAATTTCGAGCAGGCCCGCATCTGGTACATGAAGGCGGCCGCACAAGGCTACGCGCCGTCCGAACATAATCTAGGCTCGCTGTATGAACTGGGCCTGGGTGTGCAAAAGGATTACGCAACAGCCATGAAGTGGTATCGCCGTGCCGCGCAGCGCGGCTTTGCCTTGAGCCTGAACGCAATGGGAATCCTGTATGTAAGAGGCGCCGGGGTGCCCGCGGACAAGGTGGCGGCATGCGCCTTGTTCATGCTTGCAGCCAATGGCGGCAATGCGTTGGGGGTGCAGAACCTGCAACGCGTGCAGCAAGACATGAAACCCGAGGAAATCAAGCGTGCTCAAACCTTGGCCGAAGCCATGAGTCGACCCGGCCGAGCACTTAAAGAACTGGATGCGTATTTGAAAACGTCGTAGTCCGGGCCAATTGCGCTAAAGGGCGCAATCCACACGAAAAAAGCACCTCCATTACAATAATGGGCAGCATAAAAACAAGATTATGGAGCCGCTTTGACCTGCCCTACACCTGAATTGCCTTCGCTTGAACAGTTGCCGGAATGGCAAGCCTTTACCGCCGCCGCCAAGGCGGCGTCTGTGCATGCCAACGATTTACGGGTGCTGGATGCCGCGGGCATCAGCCTGGACATTACCGGGCAGGTTTCTTCGGGCGAGCTGGATGCCGCCGCCAAGGTCCTGCTTGCGGCCCGGCAGTTCGACGAGCTACGCGGCCAGCTGCTTTCCGGCGAAATCGCCAATGTCACCGAGCACCGCGCGGCCTGGCACACGGCGTTGCGCGCGCCCGCGCCGATGGGCGAAGTGGCGGCCGAGCGCCAGCGCATGAATGAATTCGTGCGGAAGGCCGACTCCGAGCGGCGCTGGCGCAATATCATCCATATCGGCATCGGCGGCAGCGACTGGGGCGTGCGGCTGGCCATCAATGCGTTCGGCTATGCGGGCGCATGGCGCCAGGTGCGCTTTGCCGCCAATATCGACGGCCACGCCATGGAAGGCGCGCTGGCGGGGCTCGACCCGCGCGAAACCCTGGTGGTGCTGGCTTCCAAGTCGTTCACCACGGCCGAGACCTTGCAGAACGGGCAGCGCGCGCGCGAGTGGCTGGCAGCGGCCGGCCTGGAAAACCCCTGTGAGCACATGGCCGCCATTACCGCCCGGCCGGATCTGGCCCAGGCCTGGGGTGTGCCGCAGGCGCACGTCTTCAAGCTATGGGACTGGGTGGGCGGGCGCTTTTCCTTGTGGTCGGCGGTCAGCCTCACCACCGCGCTGGCGGTGGGCACCGACGTGGTGGCCGGCATGCAGGCGGGCGCGGCGGCCATGGATACGCATTTCGCCCAGGCGCCGTTCGAACGCAATGCGCCGGTTCAAATGGCCATGGCGGGCATCGCCAACCGCAGCGTGCTGGGCTATGGTTCGCTTAATATCGCTCCGTACGATTTCCGGCTGGCCCATTTGGTGCCCTACCTGCAGCAACTGGATATGGAATCGCTGGGCAAGTCGGTGGACCGGGCGGGCAATCCGGTGGCCGTGCCCACGGGGCCGGTGGTGTGGGGCATGCCGGGCACGGACGCGCAGCACACGTTCTTCCAATGGCTGCACCAAGGCAGTGACGGCGCGCCGGTGGACTTCATCGTGTGCCAGCAGGCCGACCATAAATGGCCCGACCACCACACCAGCCTGCTGGCCAACTGCCTGGCCCAGCGCGAAGCGCTGCTCAACGGCAAAACCTACGAAGACGCCTTGCGGGAATGCCTGGACGCCGGCGTGGATCGCGAACAAGCGCCATGGCTGGCCCGGCACCGCGTCCACGCGGGCGGCCGCCCTTCCAGCCTGATCGTGCTGCCCAGGCTCTCGCCCTACACGCTGGGCGCCCTGCTGGCGCTGTACGAGCACAAGGTGTTCGTACAGGGCGTGGTATGGGGCATCAACCCCTTCGATCAGTGGGGGGTGGAATACGGGAAGGTGCTGGCCAAAGGCATCACCCGGGAGCTCTCGGGCGCAGATTCGACCTCGGGCAAATCCCGGCCTCACGACGCTTCGACCCGACATTGGATCGCGACGTTTGGAAAAAATGGAAAATGACGGCCAAGATATGATAAAACGCCGGCACCCTTCAATTCGATAACGGCTTATTCCGTTTCCAGGTCATGCGTGAACGCGAAGGGCGAAGCGCAAGCACTGCCGGCGCAAGGCAGACGAAACCGGCACAGTACGCATCCAAGATATCGCAGCGGAATTAGCCAAACATGGATTCAGCAACATCTCTTCTGATCGCCTCGCTGATGATACTGGCCAACGGTGCAGTGCTGAGCCTGGCTCGCCGCCATTTTCCCTCGGCCTTGCGACGCGCGGCGGTCATCTGGCTGATCGGCTCGCTGCTTATCGCCGGCGGGTGCTTCATGTTCGTGTTTACGCCTTATTTGCCCGCCAGAATCACGTTGACACCCGCCAACGGCCTTATTCTGCTGGGCCTGGCCGTCTACTGGCATTCGCTGCGCGAATACTACCAATACCCATCCAGGCTGCTCTTGCTGCTGCTTGCGCCCGCCGCCGCCACCTTCGGCGTATTCTGGTTCCTGATCGTCCAGCCGGACATCAAGGTGCGCATCATGCTGGTGGCGGCGGCCTGGCTGTTAAGCATGGGCGGCGGCGCCTTGACGCTGAAATCCCAGGCCGCGCGCGACACCTCGCTGGGCCGGCAGGTGCTTCTGGGGATTTTTGGCGGGGTGATTGCCTTTACGATACTGCGTGCCCTGTACTACAGCCAGATCGACTTCAGTTCGGACTTCCATATCATGGACAACTCGAACTGGATGAACAAGGCCACACCGCTGCTGGCGGTTGTTCTGCCCATTATCGGAACCACGGCCTTCGTCATCATGTGCCTGGAGCGCATGCGCCAGGCGGCGCAGGACGCTGGCAGCGGCGCGGGACGCCAGCCCGCAAGCGAAACGCTAAGCTATATCAGCCACGACCTGCGCGCGCCGCTGGCGACCATTCTGGGCTACACCCGGATGCTGAGCGAGACGGGAACGCCGGAGCAAACCCGGCACCTGCGCGCCATCGAGCGCAGCGCCAGCTATCAATTGACCCTGATCGACGAGATCATGGAATACGCCAAACACGAGCTGCAGCCGCTGGCCATACGGCCCGAGCCCGTGTCTTTACCCGCCTTGCTGGACGACGTGATTCAACACGCCCGCGGCTTGAGCCACCGGCAGAACAACCGCTTCGAGTTCGAACCCCGCACACCGCTGCCCGCCCGGATTCTGGCCGACCCCCGGCGCCTGCAGCAGGTCTTGCTGAATCTTGTCTCGAACGCCGCCAAGTTCACCCATGACGGCTATATCCGGCTGACCGTAAGCGCCGGCCAGGACAACGGCGAAGCGACCCTCGAGTTCGCCGTTCGCGACTCGGGCGTCGGCGTCGACCCCGAGGCGCAAACAACTATATTCAACGCCTTTGCCCAAGTCCACGCCCACGCCGGCAGTGCCGGGCTGGGGCTTTACATAGCCCAAAACATTGTCCAGAACATGGGCGGGGAACTGCAGCTTGACAGCACACCCGGCCAGGGCAGTTGCTTCAGCTTCACCATTGCGGCCAAGCCGCTTGCAAGCGAAACCGTCGTGCTGGACAAGGTCGTGCAGGTTCCGGACACTCCCGGCCTCCCGGAAGGCGCCGGCCACGCCCCGATGCCCATGCCGCCCGCGCAGATACGCGAAGAGCTTGCCCGGCTGGCCCGGGGCGGCCAGTTCAGCGACATTGAAAACTGGCTGCAGGTGCACACGCCATTGCATGCCGACTGCGCGCACTTCTTCAACGAAGTGCGCAATTCCCTACAGGATCTGGATTTCGGACGGATTGAATCCCTGGCCTCGACGGATGCCGCGCGGCAAGGCTAGTGCGCTGTTTCCTTGGTTCAAGCGCCGAGGTCAAGCATGCGAAGTCAATGCAAGGCCTAGCCGCCCACCGCGGCCCTGCGTTTTGCTTTTTCGCCCACCGCCCGGATGGTTCTGAACGGTTTGAAGGGTTGCGGCGTGGGGAAGGAGTCGGCGTTGGCGGGCGGCTGCGACTGGTTGAGGACGCGGTTCAGCACTTGCGCCTCCAGGGCCGCCAGGCGGGCGGAGCCGCGTATTCGGGGGTGGTCGGCTTTCACAAGCAAGTCCAGGCCTATCCGGCCTTCTTCGATAAGAATGACGCGATCGGCCACGGATACGGCTTCGCTGACGTCGTGCGTTACCAGCAATACCGTAAAGCCGTGCTGCCGCCACAGTTTTTCGATAAGCTGCTGCATTTCAATGCGGGTCAGCGCGTCCAGGGCGCCCAGCGGTTCGTCCAGCAGCAACAGGCGAGGCCTGTGGATCAAGGCGCGGGCCAGGGCCACGCGTTGCCGCTGGCCGCCGGACAGCGCGGCGGGCCAGTCATTGGCGCGATCCGGCAAGCCCACAGCCTCCAGGGCTTCTCGCGCCTGTGGACGCCAGTTTCCCTTCAAGCCCAGGCCCACGTTGTCGATGACCGACTTCCAGGGCAGCAGGCGCGAATCCTGGAACATGAGCCGTATGTCTTCGCGAACGGCCTGAAGGTCTTGCTTCGGCTTGATTGACGTAGCGCCGGCAACCGCCGGACGGCCATCGGCATGCTCGATAGCGGCTGCATGTTGATCCCTCTCGGTTTGCAGGGCGCCGGCGGTTGCGGTTTCCAGCCCCGCAAGCAGGCGCAGCAAGGTGCTTTTACCGCAGCCGCTGCGGCCCACCACGGCCACGAACTGGCCGGCGGGTATGGCCAGGTCCAGGTCGCGCAAGACGATTCTGGCGCCAAACTGTTTTTGCACGCCCTTGAGCGTTATGGGTAAACCGCGAGCAGCTTGAGTCATGAGAAAATCCTTGAAAATTTAAGCCTTGGCCGGGCCAGGGGGCCGCCTTTCATGCCGGCGCCTTTGAAAGCTGAAAATTCGGATGCCACTTGAGCCAGTGGCGCTCCAGGCCGCGCGCGGCAAGGTCGGCCAGCTTGCCAAGCAGGGCATAGGTAAGAATGGCGAAGACGATGACGTCGGTCTGCATGAACTCGCGCGCATTCATGGCCAGGTAGCCGATGCCGGCATTGGCCGAAATGGTTTCGGCCACGATCAATGTCAGCCACATAAGCCCCAACGAAAACCGCACACCCACCAGAATGGAAGGCAGCGCTCCCGGCAATACCACGTGGCGGAACAGCGCCCAGCCCGAAAGCCCGTAGCTGCGCGCCATTTCGATAAGGCCGGCATCCAGGTGGCGGATGCCGTAGTAGGTATTGATGTACACCGGGAAGACCGTGCCCAGCGCCACCAGGAATATCTTGGCGGTTTCACCAATGCCGAACCACACGATGACCAGGGGAATGAGTGCCAGGTGCGGAATGTTGCGCACCATCTGCACGGTGCTGTCCAGGAACAATTCGTTCCAGCGCGACAGGCCGGTTACAAGGCCCAGCAGCAGCCCCAGCCCTCCCCCGATGGCAAAGCCGGCGGCGGCCCGGTAGGCGCTGATGGCCAGGTTATCCCAAATTTCGCCGGACAGCGTCATGGACCATCCCGTGGCCAGCACGCTGGTGGGCGCTGGCAAAATGTGGGTGGACAACAAGCCGGTTTCCACGGCCAGCTGCCATGCCAGCAACAAGCCCACGGGCAACAGCCACGGGGCGATGCGGGCGAGAATGCGTTTTTCAATGCGCGGCGTTTTCATAGGGTTTCTTAACACTCATCAAGGAGATCGCGTTGGGGCTACAACCCCTTTACCTGCCACTGCGCAATGTCCACCGGCTTGCGGATGAGCTTTTGCTCGAGCAGGAATGATTCGACCTGGTTCAACAGCTTCAGGCCTTCGGGCGGGTAAGCCTGCAGCGGGAACTGGGAGATGGGGTGGGAAATCTTCACCACTTCCAAGGGATAGCCGCTGGCCTGGGCGTGAAAGGCATAGTATTTTTCGGGATCCGCCTGGATCTCCTTGATGGCGGCCTGCCGTGAGCGCAGCAGCGCGGCGGGAAGCTCGGGCGAGCGCTGCAGCGCCGGCCCCGAAACCTGGATCAGCGAAGAGCCCACCAAGCCGGGATGCCGGCTGGCCTGGTCGAGAACCGGAAAACCCTTGGCGATAAGCAAGGGGCCGTTGTCGATCGGGGCGGCAAACGCGGCAATGGATTTCTTCTCCAGCGCGGGCGCGCCGTCGCGCGGCAGCATGTAGACGATATTGGTGGTCTTCAAGATGCCGGCGTTCTTGAGCAGGCCAAGCACATAGCGATGCATGTACGAACCCAGCGCCACCGCCACGGTCTTGCCTTCCAGCTCTTTGACGCTGCGCACGCCCCCTTGCGGGGTCAGCAGCCAGGCGTCCAGGCCCACTTGATCGAAGCCGACGAGCCGCGCATCGAGTCCGCGCGACTTCGCCACCGTGGAAGGCGTATCGCCATAGATGCCCACATCCAGAGCGCCGGAGAAAAAGGCTTCATTCAGATCGGGGCCGTTGAGGAACATATGGATGTTGACGCTGGTGTAGCCCAGGGGCGCGATCTCGCGCGCCAGGGCGCCGCTGGCCAACGCCCAGCCGGTAGGATTCACCAGGTTCCTGGAAGGCCCGATATAGCCTAGCTGCAGAACACGCCCCCCGCCCTGCTGGGCGCGCGACAGTTGCGGAAACGCCAGGCCCGCGCCGGCCATCAGCGCCCCCTGGAGAAGCCGGCGGCGTGTCATGTGAAAGGAATTCGGTGTACTCATCAATGTGTCCTGGAAAGAAGTTCGAAACTATGGTCGTTGCCCGCCGTGGGCTGCAGCCCCTTGCCCCAGCCGATCGAGCGCTTGTAGCTGCCCATCAGGGCCTGCACGCCGACATCGTGTTCTTCCACGACAATCGGGGCGTCGGCCACGGGCGCCACAAACAAGGCGTCCTCGGGGCAGTACAGCTCGCACATGAAGCAGGTCTGGCAATCGGCCTGACGCGCAATGCGCGGCGGCTCGCCTTTGACGATGTCGAAGACGTTGGTGGGGCATACACGCACGCAGATATTGCAGGCTGTGCAGCGTTCGGCGCTGACGATTTCGATCATGCGGCCTCCAGTTCTTTTGCCGTGCCCGCCTTGTGCGCAGCAGCCACGTCGTTGCCCACGGTTGAACGGCTCGCTGCCGCCGCGTCGAGTTCCAGGCCCGCCGCGCCCGCCGGCTGGTCGAGAACCCGCTTCTTGTCGATCCAGACCTCGTCCAGCCCGGCGCTGATGATGCGATGCCGCTGCGAGGGGTCCAAAGCGGCATGGTCGCTGCGCCGGTGCATGCCGCGCGTTTCGGTGCGGGCCAGGGCGCTGCGGTACATCCAGCGGGAAGTCGCCAGCATGGCCGCGGCTTCGCGGGCCCGCACCGCGGCGCTGGCGCTGCTTGCCGCGGCGCCCCGGCTTATACGGTGCCACAGGGTATCCAGGCGCAGCAGCGCTTCCTCCAGGGCATCGCCCTGGCGCGTCCAGTTCTTCTCGTAGGGAAACACTTCGGCCTGAACCGACTTGATGACCTCTTCGGGATCCCAGGGCCGGCCGCCCTCGGCGTGCACACCCGTGCGGCCGGCATGCCATAGCCGCTGCGCGGCGAATGACTTGACGGCCCGCCTGCCGTAGTCGGCCGCGCCCGCGCCGGACCAGAAGCCCGAAGACAGCGCCCAGGCCGCGTTGTGGCTGCCGCCGCCGGTAAAGCCGCCGCAAATGAGTTCGCGTGTCGCGGCGTCGCCCGCGGCGTAAAGCCCCGGCACATTCGTGGCGCAGTTTTCATCCACGACATTCAGGCCGCCGGTGCCGCGCACCGTGCCTTCCAGGCGCAGGGTAACCGGGAAGAACTGGGTGAAGGGGTCGATGTTCCTGCGGTCGAACGATACGAAGAAATTCGGCTGCGCCGTGCGCATCCATGCCCGGATCTGTTCGTCGGCGCGATCCAGGCGGGCGAAGACCGGCTGCGACTGCAGAGTCTGCGCGACGATGCCGCGCCCGCGATGCGAGCCTGCGCCTTCTATAAGGGTGCCGTCGGCATAATAGAAGTTGGCCCAGCTGTAGAACAGGGATTTCGTCACCGAGGAAAATGCCGGGCCCATGCCATAGGCGTTGGAGAACTCCATGCCCGATAGCTCGGCGCCGGCCTCGGCGGCCATTAGCTGGCCGTCGCCGGTCAGGACATTGCAGCCCAGCGCGCGGCTTAGAAACGCGCAGCCTCCGGTGGCCATGATGACGGCGCCGGCGCGCACCGCCCAGGTTTGCCCGGTCAATCGATTGACGCCGGCAGCGCCGCCAACCGAACCGTCCTCGTTCACCAGCAGCTCAAGGGCAGGGCTGTGATCCAGGATGCGCGCGCCGGCGGCCTTGACCTGCTTGCGCATCAAGCGCATGTATTCGGGCCCCTGCAGCGATGTGCGCTGCGGGTTCCCCATGGCATCGGCCGGAAACGGGTAGCCCCATTCGGCCAACTGCTGGACATTGGCCCAGGTTTGCTCCAGCACCTTGTCCATCCACGCATGCTCGGCCAGTTCGCCGCCCATCTTGTAGCGATCGGCCTTGGCTTTTTCCCTGGCTTGCGCGGTGGGCTCCACATACCAGACGCCCGTGCCGGAAGGCGCCGTGGCGCCCGAGGTGCCGCAAAAGCCTTTGTCGGCCAGCACCACGCGCGCCTTGTTGGCCGCCGCGCTGATGGCGGCCCAGGCACCCGCCGGGCCGCCGCCGATCACCAGCACGTCGGCCTCGTATTCGCGCGCCGCGCCCGGAGCATAAGGCGCAAGCCCCTTCAATCTTGATATACCCATGAAACCTTCCCCTTGATAATGCGCTAAGCAGTAGGAACTGCTTATTCTAGGGATGGGTATTCAGGCAGGGAACGAAGATTTCCAAGGAACTTTATAAGGGAGTTCCGAGTAAGGATATGCGGGTTTCGGCTATTTGCCGAAACCGCTGATTCAACCACGCAGGCGGGCAGCTCTAGCTCTTGACCCCCAACCTTTCCCGCTGATAGCTGCCGTCTTGCACATGGCGGCACCATTCCAGGTTGGACAAATACCATTGCACCGTCTTGCGCAGGCCCGACTCGAAGGTTTCTTGCGGCGTCCAGCCTAGCTCGCGGCCGATCTTGGCGGCGTCGATGGCGTAGCGCAGGTCGTGGCCGGGGCGGTCGGTGACGAAAGTGATCAAGGCTTTATGCGACGCGGGCTGGCTGCTTTCGCCGGCCGGCCGGCTTTGCGGATGCAGTTCGTCCAGCAAATCGCAAATGGCGTGCACCACCTGCAGGTTCTGCTTTTCGTTGTGCCCGCCAATATTGTAGGTCTCGCCGATTTCGCCCCGGGTGATCACCGTATACAGCGCGCGGGCGTGGTCTTCCACGAACAGCCAGTCGCGCACCTGGTTGCCCTTGCCGTACACCGGCAGGGGCTTGCCTTCCAGCGCATTGAGTATGACCAGCGGGATCAGCTTTTCGGGGAAATGGTAAGGGCCGTAGTTGTTGGAACAGTTGGTGACCAGCGTGGGCAGGCCGTAGGTA